>JAQVQT010000056.1 GCA_028701435.1 Smithellaceae bacterium
GTAGCGCACCTCGTCCGGCTCCATCTGGGGCAGGACCCCCAGCAGGGCGACGTAAAGAAGAAAAGGGATGATGAATAGAATGTATTTTTTCTTCACTTGCGCATCAACTCCTGACGCCGGTTTTTGTCTTTAAATGTTCTTCGGGCCTTCGGCCGCGCCGACAGACCCGTGAACCTTGTTTATTACTTTGTGACCGGACTTGGATCGGCTCCCACCCGGTCAAAGAAGTACTTCACCCCCAGCGTGCAGACCACGCCCACCACCGCGCCGGCGATGACGTCGCTTAAGTAGTGGGACGTGAGCATCACCCGGCTTGCGGCAATGACCGCGGCCGGAAGAAAGGCCCAGGCACCAAAGCGGGGAAACAGAATGGTCAGTGCGGCCGCGAGGGAAAAAACCGTCACCGTGTGCCCCGAAGGAAAAGAATTCAGCGCATAGCCGGTCTCAAAAAAATCAAAGCCGAATAATCCGTGGTCAAAAAGATTAACCGGCCGGTTTCTTCCGGCAATCCACTTGAGCAGAAGATTGATCAGACCGGAAGCCGAAATGCACGCCAGCAGGAAAAACATTCGAAGCGTCCATTTTTTATTTTTCGCGATCAGCCGAAAGATCAAAAGCGCCGGCACAATAATCATGAAGTACCACCTGGACTCTCCGGCCATGGTGATCCATTCCGTCGCATCCAGCAAGGGCCTGCCGAGTCCTCGGCAAATATAGACCAGCGGAATGTCCCAGCAAACGTAGGCGACGCAGACCAGAGCCGCACTCGAGACGATCAGCGCAATCGTGATCCATCTTTTTTTCACGGCTTCACTCCCCGGTAATTACGGCACCAGACAAACTCCGCCCGGTTCACTTTTGATCCGTTCAGCGACAAATCCAGCCTTCCTGTACGATCGACCTGATCGCACTTCAGGGCGCCCACGTCGATTTGTTCAAACTCCGTATTCAGAAACAACAGGTCATATCCCAGCGGAGAATTTGTCTGCCAGACGTCGAATTGATCCCGGCGGTCATCCATCACAAAAACCTCATGTCCATAGGGAAGGCCGTAGTACATGACCCGGCTGCCCATCGTCCAGTTCGTCACGGCAATCGCCGCGGGACGGTAGGAAGGGTTCTTCTTCAAAACTTCGTCCGCCTTTGCCGCCATCTCGGGGTAGCCGTAAATGTCCCTAAAAGGAGACTTGTAATCGGGAAAGGGAATGAACTTTCCGCCCAGCTCTGCATAGGCCAGCATCAGGGCGAAGAAGCTGATTCCCACGGAGACATACAAAAAATTTTTCCGCCACTTTCCACCGGACGCCAGCAGGCGCCAGGTTCCAATCGGAATGAACAGGGCGTAAAAAGCGGACGGCCAGTGAGGAAGTGTTCGTTCATACGCGGACGTAATCAGGAAAAAAACCATGATGGTCCCGCCGAACAAAACGGACATTCGCAGGTAGTCATCGTCGTCCCGAAGAACTTTGAAAAAACCGTAAACGGCAACGATGAACAGAAACGGGCTGTACGCGCCGAATTGCGCCGCCAGCGACTCCAGAATATTTTTAAAACTGGTCGCGAGCGATCCGAACACATGGGACCCCTGATATTTGAAGCTGATGAATTCATGGGTCGCGTTCCAGTAAAACACCGGCGACACCAGCGCCAAAGCGATGGCCGCCGCCAGAAACCAATACGGTGAAAAAAGAACGTCGTATCGCTTTTTGAGAAGGAAGAAGACGAGCAGGGGCGGCACCAGCAGAATGGCCGTGTACTTGGCCAGGCCCATCAGGCCCAGAAGGATGCCCAGAATAATAAAATCCACCGGCCGCTTACGGCTCGCAACCCTTTCCGCGGCAAAAATCAACAGGAATACCAACAGGAGCAGGATGGAATCCGGCAGAAGCATCAGGCCCAGGGCATTGAGCATAAAAGAACAGTTCATTGCGAAAACGGACCACAGCGACCAGCGAACGGACTTCGTGATCTTCATCATCAGCGCGTAGCAGCACCAGGAGGTCGCGGCAAAAAGCAAAACGGCGGGCAGCCGGGCCAAAAATTCATTCGTGCCGAAAATATAATAAAAAGGCGCATGCAGCCAGCCCACCAGAGGCGGATGATCCAGGTAGCTCCAGTCCAGGTATTTGGCATATAAAACATAATGAGCCTCATCCACGCCCAGGCCAAACAAAGGCGCAACGATCAGGCGAATCAGCGAAAAAAACAGGATTAGAATGAAGATGGATTTTTCAGCCTTGAGCATTGATGCGCTCCAGATGGGGGGCAATGGCCGCAAAAACCTGTTCGGGCTGAATCACCTGCAGGCAAATATTGTCCCTGCAGGCGGTCTTGCGGTGGTTGGACGCGCTGACGCAGGGGGAACAGGCCAGGCCGGCATAAATCGGCGTGGTATTGCCGAGCGATCCATACAGCGCCGGCGTTTCCGGCCCGAAAAACACAAAGGTCGGCAAATCGGTGACGGCGGAAAAATGCCCGGGGCCGGAGTCGTTGGTCACCATGAACTCGGACACGCTGTACAAAGCCGGTAATTGCGCAAACCGGACTTTTCCGGCAAAATTAACGCACCGGTCGTCGCCCACCTGTTTTTGCAACTGATCGGCTTCCTGTCGTTCACTGGGATCGCCGGTAATCAAAATCAGCGCCTTTGGGCATTGCTCCAGAATCATTTTCATCAGCAGGACATAATGGGCCGGCGGCCAGCGCCTCTGAATCAGCAGTTCGCTCGCGTTGGGATTGATCAAAATGATTTTGTCCTTTTGCGCGTCGAAGCCCGCGCGGCATTCGCGAATGATCGCCAGCACGTCTTCCTTCTCGCGGTCGGAAACCGCCGCTTTGGCAAGAACGAGATCTTCGTCGGACACCTTCGTCTTGGAGTAGGGAATTTCCTCTTTTTCCGCGATCAGCGCGTGGACAAGCGCGACAAAGTTCGCCGCGATGTGAATGTGGGGATTGTAGGCGACCCGATGGGTGAGGAAGCCGCCGCGGTACAAACCCTCGTTGAAAAACGCGTGAAACCCGACTTTAGCGGGCGCTCCGGAAAAACCGGTCAAAAGCGCGGTCACCCGTGAGAAAAGCTCCAGATCAATGACGGCGTCGATCTTTGTCCTGCGCGTCCAGAAAAAGAAACGAAGCGCGTCCCACATCAGCGGCACAAGCCCGTTTTCCCGGAACGTATAAATATGCTCATCCGGGACGGTTTTGAGCAGCTCCAGGCTCGGCTTGTTTTTTTTGAAAATGGCGAAATAAAGCTCCGCGCCGGTCTCTCGCCGCAGCTTTCTCATTGCGGGGTCCACCAGGACGGCGCTGCCCATTTCCGAAAGTTCCATGAACAAGACTCTACGGGGCGACGCCTTGCCGGGTTTGACGAACCAGCGAACCGTTTTATGCAGCAGGGTGCCGATAAAGCAAAGGGGAACGCCAATATAGTAATCGATCCGGCGCATGGTATCCACTTTCATGATCAGCTCCATTCCCTTTCGCGGCGGGCAAGTTCGGTAAAATGTGCGAGGAATATAGGAAAAATACACCCGACTGTCAACAAAACAATGTGGTTTGGCCGGGACAAAAGCATTTTCCCCGGCCGTCAGGTTTTGCTTGTGTAATATCGGCCATGCGTGATAGTTTTTTCAAAATTTTTAAAGAAGCGATATGAATAAAATTATCAACCGCTACATATTCCGGGAAATTGCCCTGCCCTTTGTCATCATTCTCTTTGTCCTGACTTTTGTCCTGCTGATGGGCAAAATCCTGCAGATCATGGACCTGATGGTCAACAAGGGCATCCGCGTTCTGGACATCGGGCATCTGATCGCCCTGATCATGCCCAATTTCATGCTGTTTACCATTCCCATCGCGCTTCTGGTTTCCATCCTCATTGCCATGGGCCGGCTGTCCGCGGACAATGAAATCACCGTCCTGAAGGCGTCCGGCGTCAGTCTGCTCCAGCTTTTTTATCCGGTGGCGGTCGCCTCCCTGCTGGCCTTTGCCTGCGCCATGGTCATCGGATATTTTCTGGTGCCCCAGAGCAATTTCGCCACCAAGCGCCTCCTCTTTGAACTGGCCTCGCAAAACGCCGGCATCGGCATCAAGGAAAAAGTTTTCAACGCCGACTTCAAAGGACTGCTGTTGTATGCTGATACCGTTCCGGCCGACGGGGAATCGATGGAAAACGTGATCATCTCGGACAGCCGCGTCCTGGGCGAACAAAACACGATCCTCGCCAAAAAAGCCTTCCTGGTGGCCGATCCAAAGCTGATGATCGTCAAACTGCGCCTGGAAGACGGCTCGATTCACACCGTGGGCAAAGATTTGAAAAATTACCGGAAAGTGGATTTTAAAAGCTACGACATCAACCTTGACCTGTCCTCCACGATGTCATCTTTCACCGACGAAGCCAAATCCAGCACGGAAATGACGCTGTCGGAGCTCCTGGAGCGAATGAAAAAACCGGATCTGGCCCAAGCAGCCATGCGCGAACTGGCCATCGAAGTCCATAAAAAGTTTTCCATCCCCCTGTCCTGTCTTTTCTTCGGACTGCTGGCCATGCCGCTGGGCATCACGCACCACCGGGCGGTCAAGTCCCGGGGTTTCGCCGTCGGCCTCAGCATCGTTGCCGTCTATTACCTGCTGCGAATCGGAGGAGAGGCGCTGGTGGAAAACGGCAGAATGGACCCGGCCCTCGGCGTCTGGGCGCCGAATGTGCTGTTTGCGCTTTTGGGTGTTTTGCTGTTTTACCTGGCCCACAGGGAGATTTCCATCTCCCAGACCCTGATCGCGCTCTTTCAAGACGAAAAGCCGAGAGGATGAACTCGTGAAACTGATCGATCAATACATTCTGAAAGAATTTCTTAGGTTTTTTCTGATCACGTTTGTTTCCTTCATCGTGCTTTTCCTGATTATCGATTTTTTCGAGAAAAGCCGCATGTTCATGAGCAACCATGCCACGGCGGCCCAGATGGCCTCCTATTTTTTGTATTCCATCCCCTTTGTCATTTCCATGACCCTACCCGTCGCGGTCCTTCTGGCGACTTTGCTGACCTACAGCTTTCTGTCCAAGTACAGCGAGATCACGGCCATGAAAGCCAACGGTATCAGCCTGTATCGTATTTCGCTTCCCGTACTGGCCGTAGCGGCGGCCGTATCCGTCTTCCTGTTCTTCTTCACGGAGCTGGTCACGCCCGCCGGCGTCCAGAAAACGGAGCACATCATCAAGGTGGAAGTGCAGAAGCAGCAGGCCCTGGGTTTTTTCAAGCAGGATGAAATCTGGTACCGCAGCCAAAATGCCATCTATAATTTTAAAATGTTCGACGTTGAGAAAAACATCCTGCACGGCGTCACCATCAACCGCCTGAACCCCGACTTCACAATGAAAACCCGCATCGACGCCGAACGGGCCCAGTGGAAAGACCAATCATGGGTATTTTACAATCTGCTCGTCACGACCTTTCAGCCCGACGCCCCCCCGTCGCTGGAATGGTCGAAAGAAAAAGTCATCGCGCTGCCGGAGGGCCCCGACGACTTCAAGATTATTCAGAAAGACGCGGAAAAGATGGGATATTTCGAACTGCGGCGCTACGTGAAAAAGATTCAGGCGGAAGGGTATGACGTCTCTCGCTACCTGGTTGATCTGCAGGGCAAGATCGCCTTTCCGCTGGTGTGTTTGATCGTCGTTCTGATCGGCATGTCGTTTTCCATCCGCTCGGAGCGAAGCGGCGGAATCATGCAGAGTCTGGCGCTCGGATTATTCCTGGGTTTCTCCTACTGGATCGTTCACGCGTTTTGCATGTCGCTGGGCAGGTCCGGAACGCTGCCCGTTTTCCTGTCCGCCTGGACGGCCAATCTTCTGTTCGGAGGCCTTGGGGTGTTTCTGTTCTACCGCGTCAGAACCTGATTGAAGCCCCGTCCTGCCAGCAGAACGCCTGCAGAAATAAATAGCGAGGCCTGCAAAATCTACTTTCGCGTCATTCTCGCGAGTGCGGGAATCCTGGAAAAGCTTTCAAGCGTACCTAACGGTACGCACTACATAAAATAATGTAGAGCGGGTCTTTAGACCCGCTTCCGTCCTTAAAAAATCAATACCGGTAATAGTCCGGCTTGAACGGGCCTTCCACCGGCACGCCAAGATAGTCTGCCTGTTTTTTCGTCAGCTTGGAAATTTTGGCATCCAGACGGGCCAGATGCAGAAGGGCCACTTCCTCGTCCAGTTTTTTGGGCAGCGTATAGACACCGACATCATATTTCTTTGTGGCCAGTTCGATTTGCGCCAGCGTCTGATTGGTGAAGCTGTTGCTCATCACGAAACTCGGGTGTCCCGTAGCGCAGCCCAGATTGACCAGTCGTCCCTCGGCCAAAACGATGATTGAACGGCCCGATTTCAGCGTCCACTTATCCACCTGCGGCTTGATGGTTTCTTTGCGGCAGATTTTACTTGTCTCAAGATAGTGCATGTCGATTTCAGCGTCGAAGTGTCCGATATTGCAGATAATGGCTTCGTCTTTCATCATCTCCATATGCCGGCCCGTAATGACGTCGCAGCAGCCGGTTGCCGTTACGAAGATATCCGCCATCGGCGCGACCTCTTCCAGGGTTTTTACTTCGTAGCCTTCCATCGCCGCCTGCAGGGCGCAGATGGGATCAACCTCCGTCACGACGACGCGGGCGCCGAACCCCCGCATGGACTGGGCGCTGCCTTTTCCGACATCGCCGTAACCGCAGACCACCACCATCTTGCCGGCCATCATGATGTCCGTCGCCCTTTTAATGCCGTCCGCCAGCGACTCGCGGCAGCCATACAAATTATCGAATTTTGATTTCGTGACGGAATCATTCACGTTGATGGCCGGAAACAGGAGTTCACCCGACGCCTGCATCTGATAAAGGCGATGAACGCCGGTAGTGGTTTCTTCCGACACCCCCCTCATCGCAGCGGCAACCTTCTGCCAGCGTTTGGGGTTCTTTTTATAAGACTGCGCGAGGCGGTCCATGATAACTGCAAATTCTTTATTGTCGATTTTCTGCTTCAATAATCTTGGATTATTTTCAATTTTGACACCCTGGTGCACAAACAGGGTGGCGTCGCCGCCGTCATCCACAATCATATGCGGTCCGGAACCGTCCGGCCAGGTCAGGGCCTGCTCCGTGCACCACCAGTATTCATCCAGCGTCTCGCCTTTCCAGGCGAATACCGCCGCCGATCCGGCTTTGGCAATCGCCGCCGCCGCGTGATCCTGCGTGGAAAAAATATTGCAGGAGGACCAGCGCAGATCGGCGCCCAATTCTTTGAGCGTTTCAATCAGCATGGCCGTCTGGATCGTCATGTGCAGACTGCCCATGATTTTCATCCCCCGAAGCGGCTTCTTGCGTCCGTATTTCTTTCGCACCGCCATCAGTCCGGGCATTTCGTTTTCCGCCAGTTCCATCTCTTTTCTGCCCCAGGCGGCCAGCGACAAATCCGCAACCTTATATTTCAAACTTTTATCAATTTCCTGAAAAGCCATCATGTTCCTCCAATGATTGTGAAAATTCTTTGATCGATTGCGGACTCTGTTAACATACTCATCCGGTCAGTTCAATATCTTTATTCTCCCCACGATCGGGAATTTTAGTCGCTCTCAGCCTCAAGCTTTTTCAAAACAGGATCATCCGCCGGGAATATATTGGTGGTCTCGGTTTCGTCATCAAAAACAAGAACGGCTGATCCATTTTTGAGCTTGTTTTTTACCTGTTGAAAACTGGTTTCCAAGGAAGCCTCTATCGCGCCGTAATCCGTCCCGTTTCTGGAAATAAATTCTTCGATGACCCCTTTTAAGGCTTTAGCGCTGAGCTTATGGACGGGAATAATATGAATCGCCATTGAAACCTGCCTTTTAAATTCCGGGATACTTCTTCCGCCAGGGATCTCCATCATCATAAAGAACAAACAGATCACCGGCAATTTCTTCAATCACATCTTTCAGCTCCAATTCCTCAAGCCAGGGCGCAGGAATTGCCGCCCTCCCCTGCATAGCGCCCAGAATATTGCCGGTAATCGAACCGGTGCTGTCCGAATCGCCGGTATGATTGACCGCCAAACGAACCCCTTTGGCAAAATCGCCTTCCGCGGCCAGGGCACAGTAAAGTGAAATCGCCAGCGCCTCTTCACCAACCCAGCCGCCGCCCATTTTTTCGATGGTTTCCGGAGCAGCCTTGATTGTTTTCTTCCACAGATTCAACACCATCTTAATCGCGTTCAGTGTCTCCTCATATCCCTCGTCCATCGCAAGGATCGGGAGCGTTTCATTAAAAATACCTGAACTGATGCTTCAGGCCTAACCGACGTATTGAGATACAAAACGCAAATAGCCTTGTATGCCTTCATGTTTATTCCACTTCTCAACAGATTTCAAAATCCGCTTCAGGCATTGAATGATTTCATCAAGGGATATGGGGATGATTCCAGGCATCCCGAATGATGATGGCCGTCCCAAACGCCATTCGCAAACAGATTGCACTTGCCGAAAAATCTCTTTTTCAGTCTCATCGAGCGAATAATTCCGTGGCCTCTTTCCTGTTTTTTCAGCGCTGTAATGATTTATAATTGCCTCCAACGAACGCATCACCGCATAGTCCGTCATTTCGAGTTTTTCCCGATAGATAGAGACGATGGCAAATTCAATATTTTGAAGCACATCTTGGTATTTTTCAAACAGATCCATCTTTTCTCCTATCTGCTGATTATATGATGATTCGGCGCTCAGTATTCATAGCCGCGTGCAACCCGGCAATGCCGGTCAGCAACGGCCTGCCACGTTTTCTCGATAATATGATTCAAACCCGTTGTGATGTTCGCAATGGGTTTTTTGAGCGTTTTAACTTAAAGCAGCCGGCCAAAAACATGACCGTTGCGACGGAGAAAAAGGTTGACGCCGTCTTTTTGCCTGCTTTTTTTGTATGCTTTCAATATTTCCTTGATCTTTTCGTCCAGATACATGGGGGGATAAGACATATGACCGCCGGATATCAGGTAATATGGACCGGCTGGAAAAACTCTCAAAAAAAGAGCGTAACCCGGCTGTGTGGATTTGGACATCATGTTATCGTGAACAAACACTTCCGTTTGATCAAACATATTCCGCAAAAGAGCGCCTGTTCCTTTTTTGATGAACGTCACCATATAGACGGATTTCGGCGCTTTCATCCGTGCTTCCACAAGCTTTCTTTCGTCTTTGGATAAAGTGTCCTGGGCCAGCAATCTTCCAAGTACATAAGGCGTCGGTTCATCCGGAAGATAGTAATCATTCATTAGCCATTCATTGAGCTCCTCCATATCTCGCTCAGTTATGCCGTATCTTCTGGCCTCGGCGTCGCGTTTTTTCCCAAAATAGAACTTGATCAATGACCCTATGTCGAGGTCTTTGCTTTCCTCCATCAGAATCATGCCCTTGCGAATAACCCAGGTGTCAAACCGTTTCCATTTTTCAATTTCTATTTTTTCCTGTTCTTCTCGCACCAGGCAACATACCTTGTATTTCCTGCCGCTTCCGCAAGCGCAAATGTCGTTTCGTTTTTGCGGCGGTTTGTCCATCAAGCATTCCCAGTTCATTTTAACGTTTTCAAACAGGGCCATGAGCGCTTCATCTTTTTTCATGGCCATCTTGTCTTTTTCTTTGTTGTCGAACGTGTTCCAGACGTTCGTAACGTATTGCAGAATTTTATTGACTTCATCTATATTTTTGAAATCTTTCGCAACTGCGAGGTATTCCTTCATCTTACAGTCGGTAAAAAGCCTGGAAACTCGCAAAGCGTCGTTTCGCTGTTTTTCAGCCGCCGCGATGCTGATGCCTTTTTCTTCTGCCGATATGCGAATCATGCAGTCGTAGCAGGCCACTTGCGGATCAGGCGACATCGGATTGAGAAAACCGCCTAATTTTGATTTCTTGCCGCAAACGTCGCACAGACACAGGCCGCCTTCGAAAATTTTGCCGGATATTTTATCTTTCATGGGATGCTCTTTTCTTTTGATTCATGACTAATTTAGCATCTTTGCCGTAAAATGTTAATAATTTCTGCTTTAATTTTGTTTTTAATTGACACAAAATGTTGTATTATCTATAATTAATAGCTCCAAAAGATAATTATTATCAGAAAATAGATACGAATCATGGAAAAAAACGTAAAGTATTGGCTGGATATTTCAGAATACGATTTGGAAACCGCTGAAGCGATGCTCGAAAAGGCGCGTTTTCTTTACGTCGGTTTCATGTGCCATCAGACGATTGAGAAGATTGTAAAAGCCTACTACCAGAAAGAATTAAATCAACTTCCACCAAAAACACACAACATCATTCTGTTGGCACAGCAGTCAAATCTATACGATAATTTTTCTGATGCACAAAAGGCGTTTATTGAAGTGTTGCAACCCTTGAATATCGAGGCTAGATACCCAGATTACAGGGAT
>JAQVQT010000287.1 GCA_028701435.1 Smithellaceae bacterium
GGTGAACGGCGACTGGCAGAAAGTGGTGGACAACTACAATACGGGAAAAAACACTCCCTACGACGATTTGCGCGTTGAAGGGCAAAACCGGACGAAAATCACCTACGCCATTCTCAAGGAAGACCTCGTGGAGAACTTGGGCGTCATCGATTCATCCCTGGCCGGTGGCGGCAACAACGCGGTGGAAAACCTGCTGATCGAAAGAATGAAAAAATCCATTTCCGGCGATCCGCTGTTGATTGAAAAAACCCTGCGGGATTTTCTTGCCAAAGGTTATCTGACCGCCGATTTCAGCGATAAAGGCTTCGTCTGGCGCTGGAGCTGAAATCTTCGACCGCGCAATGTCGCTTTCTACGGCTCGACCGTTTTTCCACTCAAAATCGGATCATACAGAAGATTGAGGGTTCCCGTGAAGAAGAAGCGCCCGGAGGCCACGTCGTCTTCGGTGAAGGTCTTGACCATGTTTCCCTCGTGGTCCACCGCGTCGCCTCTGGAGATGCCCGTCGGCGTTGTCCCGACGCCTTTTTTGTCATAGGGACGGCTGTAAATGACCTCGCCTGTGGGAATCGTTTTTCCGTGTTCGTCCCGAACGGTTCCGTCGGAGCGGAAGGTGAAGGGGACATGGTCAGCCAGATTCCCGAAGATATCTTTCCCCAGATTGAAGCTCTGGTCGAGGACGACTTTCCGGTATCCCTGAATGTTGGCCTTCATGGTTTCGGGGGAAGGGTAGAAGACGGACCCTTTGATGAAGAGGGGCTGCCCGGCTTCGCCGCGCTCGAGATAGGCTTTGCTCCGGCTGAAGTGGCGCATGAGTTTTTGCCTTTCGAGCAGACGGGGTTTTCGCTGGTTTGCCGGCATGCTCTTCAAAACTTCATCATTGAGAATTTCATCCACCTCATACTGAAGGTTGAGACTTTTTTTCAGGCGGTTCGTCTTTGCGTATCGCGACAGCTCGTATCGAATTTCGGCCGGAAGAATACCGTAGAGATTCGCTCCGACGACCGAGTGGAAGAAAAAGCCCAGCTCTCCCATTTCCGCCCGGACATTCACGTAGTCGGACAATCGGGTCCGTGAAGGCGATTTGGAGTTGTGCCGGCCGTAGTTCATATCCGCCCATCCTTCCGCGCCGGGCAGTTTGCGCTGGAGCGACCAGACGGAATCGATGGTGTTGCCCGTTTTGGCATGGCAGCCGATGCACTGGGCCAGTTCCTCTGTGGTCTGGGGGCGGAGTTCTCCGCTGCGGTTTTCGATGTAAGCCGCCAAAATCCATCCTGCGCCATTGTCCACCCAGCCCTGACCCTCTCGGCCGATGTAGGTTTCAAATTCCTCACTGCCGGATTCTTCGCCTTCCGGATCGTCCTCTAGAGCGATGTCTTTGAGGGTTACGTCTTTCCATTTATACATGTAACGGATTTCCTTGACCCGCTTGGATCGGGTTCCTGGAAACTCATAGGAAAGGGAAGGGGATGTCATGACGCCGTCGAGTTTTTGTCCGGCTTCGCCGTCGGCCTTCAGGTCAACGTAATGCAGCGGATGGGCGAATTCCGTTCCGACCGGGTAAAAACCTTTTTTGACGGCTTCGGCGGATGCATCGCCTTTATAATGTGTTGCGTCGCAGGGCTGGCGCTTGATGTTTCTTTCAAGAATGTCAAGGTTTTCGAGGTACGTCTCCAGTGAAAATACGCCGTTTTTCTTCATGAACAACTCCGGCAGCCGAAGATAAATGCCGCTCACGCTGCCGGTGAGCGGCGTGAACAGGGCGTAGGGAAAGAAATTGACGGCGCGCCATCCGGTGTAGCCGTTCTTTTCATTCCGGATGAATCCCTGCGGATCCACATACCCGTGGCGGCCGCCGAGGGTGGGGTTCTCGGCGACAAAAGGAAACAAATGGTTGGGGTCAAGCGCGGGAAACAGGAGGAATTCCGGATAACCGGTTTTTTTGTTGATCCATCCGGTATCGCCCGTGGCGCGGACGGCGCGGTAAAGAGGCGACCAATTGTCCATGCGAACATAGTCCACATCCTCCAGTTCGGGAAAGGCGATGCCGTCGGCTGTCAGTCTTTGTGTAATTCTCTCGGGATAGATAACATTCTGCCAGAGGATTCGATTCAGGGCGGGCTTGGGGAAGCTGTACTTTTCCTGATCTTCCCCGATGGGAAAGGCGTTCCCGTGTTTTACGATGCTGAGGTAATCCGTGTGGCAGTACTGGCAGGCGTTTTGCGTTCCGTAGCCGGTTTCTATCCAGCACTGGGCGGGAATGCCCGGATCTTCGTTGAAGGAAGGTTTATAGGCCGCACCGGCGGCTTGAAGAAAGCCCTTGGGCTCCGTTCCTTCGAGGAAAGCCCGGGCTGAAATTTCCTCACCGTTCAGCCCGATGATTTTCAGGTCCCGCAAATCTTCATTTTCAACGGGTGCGCAATTCAGCAGCGCCAGACACATTGTCAGCGCCAGGACCGCGACTATTTTCATGGCATCAGAGGTCCGCTTCATGGAAATCTCCTCTCACTTTTTTTTCAAAACCCCCAGCGATTTGAAAAGAGGCGCTGCGTCAAAGAGGCCGGAAGCGACCGCCTGTTGGTAAACGAG
>JAQVQT010000288.1 GCA_028701435.1 Smithellaceae bacterium
TTTCCTTGTAACCGGCGCCTTTCTCCACGGCCAGATACGACGCCCCTCCGATAACGGATGGCTTGCGACGTTCGCGGAGCGCTCCGGATATGCCGGTCTCGCTTTGTGCCTGCCGCTGATTCTGTTTCTGGCCGTTCAATATATTCCGTTATTCACCACCGGGTTCATTCCGTTGGTGGGGCCCAACGGCCTGTTTGTGGCGTTTGTCATCAACCTGTTTCCCGTCATCATGCTTTTCGCCATTACGGCGGTACTCTCGACATGGATGCACCAGCTGACGGGAACGGTCTATGCGGGCGCGATACTCAATTCGCTCATCATCACCTGGGTGTTTGCTTCGTCGCAGGTCATCGCCCCGATTCCGGTATAAAAGAGAGGGCAGGGGGGAATGATGAGCCACCCGCCAATCCATTGGTTTGCTTGAGGCCACCCATGCTATACATCAGCAGCCCCATTAATGCATTGCTGGAAGGATTTTACCGGGATGATATCACGTTCGAGCTGTTGAAAGAGAAGGGCGATTTCGGCATCGGCACATTCAACAATCTGGACGGGGAAATGATCGCTCTCAACGGTTCCTTTTTCCAGCTCGATCTCGACGGAAACGCCTTACCCGTGGACGGACAAATGAAAACCCCGTTTGCCGTGCTTTGCCGTTTCAAGCCCATGCTTACCGAAGAAATCTTTGGGCCGTTATCCTGTGAGGCATTCATGGAGCGTTTGCGACACATCCTTCCGTCCGATAATATGTTTTATGCCATTCACATGGCAGGTTCGTTTGCGTCGGTCGAGACGCGCTCCGTTCCGCGAACCGAAAATTACCGGCCGCTGGCGGAAGCGACGCACGACCAGAAAATCCGTCACTTCGAAAAAGTTGAAGGCCATCTGGTCGGATTTTACACGCCTTCCTTTGTTCCGTCCGTCAGTGTGCCGGGATACCATTTTCATTTCATCGACAAAACCCTGTCGGCGGGCGGCCACCTCCTGCGGTGCGAACCCAACCATCTGGACATTCAACTGCAGATTTTTTTCAGCATGGAGCTGACCCTTCCCAAAACGCTGGATTACCTCACGGCGTCTTTTGAGCGGAACGCACGGGAGGATTTGGAAAAAGCGGAACGCTGATGATTGAAATATCGTCCGGTTACCCTTTCAATGCTTTTTCCGGTTGATCCGTCACCGGATGCCGGGATTCCTGGTTTTATGAAATACGGACCCGGCGGCGTCCTCTTCTGCGGTTTTGCCTTGACACTCCGCGTGGAAATTCCTATAGTTCGCGGCGAAAAAAAGTCCCCCGCGGCAAAAAACGCGGGGACCGGGGACAAACCATGAACAACCCAAACAAAAAGAGGGAGCACTGGGCAACCCGGACGGGATTTGTTCTTGCCACCGCGGGATCGGCCGTCGGGCTGGGGAATATCTGGCGGTTTCCCTACATGACCGGCGAGCACGGCGGGGCGGCATTCATATTGATCTATCTGGTTGCCGTCTTGCTTTTGGGTTATCCCCTGGTTGTCAATGAAATGGTTTTGGGACGGGCGGCCCAGCGGGATCCCGTGGGGGTCTTCAAGGTTCTTGCCCCGAACAGCCCCTGGTGGCTGGTGGGGGCGCTGGGTGTGTTTACGGGCTTCATTATTCTTTCCTACTATGCGGTTGTTGCCGGCTGGTCGCTGGCCTACGTTTATAAAGTGGTTGTCGCCACAACCGTTCCGGGAATCGACCACGCCCGTGTTTTTCAGGATCACATCAGCAGCGTATGGGAGCCGATTCTATGGCAGGCCCTGTTTCTGATCCTGACGGTCGGCATTATCGCCGCGGGTGTCGTCAAAGGCATACAGCGATGGTCCATGGTTCTGATGCCCGTTCTCTTCGTGCTTTTGCTGGTCCTGATCGTCCGGTCGGTCACCCTGCCCGGCGCGGGCG
This sequence comes from Smithellaceae bacterium, assembly GCA_028701435.1. Lineage (GTDB taxonomy): Bacteria > Desulfobacterota > Syntrophia > Syntrophales > Smithellaceae > UBA8904. The sequence continues at coordinate 1,924 of JAQVQT010000288.1, forward strand.
AAGGTCTTGCCTATTACCTGCATCCGGATTTCAGCAAAGTAACGGGACGGACGCTGCTGGCCGCTCTGGCGCAGGCGTTTTTTTCCTTGAGTCTGGGAATGGGCGCCATTATGACCTATGGAAGCTACCTGGACGACAAGGATGAAATTCCGTCCAATGCCATGATGGTTGGGGGACTCGATGCCGGTGTGGCTCTGCTGGCAGGATTTGCCCTGTTTCCCGCCATTTTTGCCCTGGGCTTCGAACCGGGCGCGGGGCCGGGGCTCGCCTTTATCACCCTCCCGGCCGTCTTCGCGCAAATGCCTCTGGGCGCCTTTTTCGGAGTCCTCTTCTTCGCTTTGCTGGGCATTGCCGCTCTGACCTCCGCCATCTCCCTGCTGGAAGTAGCGACCGCCTGGCTGATGGACGAAAAAGACTGGTCCCGAAGAAGAGCCGCTGTCATCATGGGCCTGATTATTTTCATCGTGGGGCTGCCGGCGACGCTGGGATACAGTGTCCTGAAAGACTTCTCTTTCCCGGGATTGAACAAGGATCTGCTCGACACCTACGACTGGATTTCCAACAGCATCTTCCTGCCCGTGGGAGGCTTCATGATGGCCATTTTCACCGGCTATGTGTGGGGCGCCAAACACGCGATTGCCGAAGTCAACAAAGGCCA
>JAQVQT010000057.1 GCA_028701435.1 Smithellaceae bacterium
CTGCGTCTACCAGTTTCACCACTCCGGCACGCGCGCGATTATATAGACGGAAGGCCAAAAGTCAAGCTGAAAAACTGTTGACAGCCGAAAAGGGTCATGTTAAGGGGCAGGCAAATTCCTAGGGAATCTATTGGGGTTGTAGCTCAGCTGGGAGAGCGCTTGAATGGCATTCAAGAGGTCAGGAGTTCGATCCTCCTCAGCTCCACCAAACATAAAAAGGGAAGAACGTCGGTTCTTCCCTTTTTTTAATTTTCGCCATCCCTGTCCTTCTTCCGTTCGGCCGGAAAGTCGGGATCAGGAGCTGAGTGTCTTCGGCGTCAAAGAGGCGGCTCGATTATAAATCCTTCAATTCTTTGTGAATTTTCAATCGTTTTTCTTTCATCAGCGCCTCTTTGTTTCCCTCCAGCCATGTTTTCATCGCTTCTTCCCGCTTCAGGTTCATGGCGACTTTCCGGTAGATTTCTTTTTTGGCTTCAAAATCCTTCATGTCCAGCGCGCTTTGGTCTTTGAGCTTGAGGATGACCTGCGAGTTGCCGATGGCCATGGGCTTTTCCGGATAAGGGTGGCTCAGGGACAGGGACATCAGCACATTGACGGCGTCCGGGCTTGCGCCCAGTTTGGGAATGACGTTGCCGGGCTGGAAGAAGCCGGTTTCCTGGATTCTCAGGCCTTTTGCCGCGGCCAGCTTTTCCATGCTTTCGCCCTTGCGCAGTTTTTCCAGGAGGCTCGCCGCTTCTTCGGCGGCCACTCTTTCCTTCTCGCTTTTCAGATAGGCTTGCCGGACGTCATTTTCAATGGCTTTGAGCTGGGGCGTATAGGCGGCTTTTTTGTCTTCCAGGCGAATCACAAAATAACCGCTCCCGGCGCCGAGGACCCGGCTGATGTCCTTTCGCTGCAGGGAGGCCAGCTCCTGCGCCAGATCCTTGACGGACGCGAGCGCCTGCGGCGGTTTGTTGAGCGGAAAAAAATCAACCGTCTGAATTTTCAGTTTGTGCTTTGCCGCGTAGTCTTCGAAATTTTCCTCCTGGTAGATGGTGTCGTGCGCTTTTTTGGCCTCCAGATAGGCTTCCTGCATTCCGCGGCTCTGCTTCATCTCCCGGGCAATGATCGGAGCGGCCTGCTCCAACGCCAGGGGCTTGCCGTCTTTGCCCTTGTAACTGTCTTTGTGCCGGTTGTAATGGTCCCGAATGTCGGAGGAGGTGATTTCGGCCGGGGAGAAGGCCTCGCCCGCAAAATAGAGATATTGAATTTTGGTCTGTTCGGAAACGCGAAACGCATTGCTGTTGTTCTTGAGATAATTTTCCAGATCCGAGACGGTGGGGTTGATTTTTCCCGCGACGTCGGATCCGGCGACGGCCATGAAGCTGAGGTTGATCTTCTGGTTCTGCAGGGTGTACAGATCCAGCACTTCCTGGTCGGAGACCTTGATCCCCTCGAGAATAATGGTTTCGATTTTGCCGGCCGCCAGGCTGACTTTCTGGCCGGCTTCAAAATCTTCGGCGGTCATCCGGTTGTAGCGCAAAAGCTGCTTGTATTTGTCGTTGTCAAATTTTCCTTCCGTCTGCAGGGCGGGCATGGCCATGATCATCTGCCGAAGCTCGTCGTCGGACACCTGCATTTTCATGTCTTTGGCCCTGGCGATGATGACCTGGCGGTTGATCAGGTTGTTGTAGGCCATTTTTTTCAGGTCCATCTGTTTGAGCATGTCCGCCGTCAGGGCCGCGCCGTACTGCGCTCGGATCATGTCCGTCATTTTGGAGTATTCATTGTAATATTCGGATTCGGTGACCACATAGCCGTCAACGACGGCCAGGGCGTTGGCGGTCTGCATGCTTCGGTCCGTGCCGAAATACAGGACAAAAACAAAAATGATGATGCCCATGAAGACCAGCATGAACCAGCCTCGCGCATGTTTGCGGAAAAATTTCAGCATAGCGTCTCCTCGAAAGTGATAATGGAACTCATAACCGGGATCATTCCGGCCGTTAGTATTACAGAGAGGGTCAAATTGCAAATACATTTTAAAAAGGCGTTGCTTAGGCCGTTGAAATACGATATAGACGCGAAACTATAGATAAATACGATACATTCAAGGAGTATTCAGGAGGATTCATGCTGTTCGATTATATTCTGGGAAAGTTTTCCAATGATCTGGCGATTGATCTCGGAACCGCCAATACGCTCGTTTATGTCAAGGGCAAGGGGATCGTTTTGAACGAACCCTCCGTGGTCGCCGTGCATAAAAATCATCATGGCGTCAAGAAGGTGCTGGCGGTCGGCAATGAGGCCAAGAGCATGCTGGGCCGCACCCCGGGCAATATTGTGGCAATCCGTCCCATGCGCGACGGCGTCATCGCGGATTTCGACATCACGGAAGCCATGCTCAAACATTTCATTTTGTGCGTTCACGACCGCAAGTCCCTGGTGCGCCCCCGGATCATTGTTTCCGTGCCGTCGGGGATTACACAGGTGGAGCGCCGCGCGGTGCGCGAGACGGTGGAATCCGCGGGCGCACGCGAAGTCTATCTGATCGAAGAACCGATGGCTGCGGCGATCGGATCGGGGCTGCCCATTGCCGAGCCCACCAGCTCCATGGTGGTCGATATCGGCGGCGGCACCACGGAAGTGGCGGTCATCTCGCTGTCCGGCATCGTGTACGCCAAGTCGGTGCGCATGGCCGGCGACAAGATCGACGAGGAAATTGTCCAGTACATGAAGCGGAAATACAGTCTGCTGATCGGTGAGCGGACGGCGGAAATGATCAAGACGGAGATCGGCTGCGCCTATCCGATGACGGAAGTGAAAACGATCGACGTGAAAGGGCGCGATCTCATCTCCGGCATTCCCAAGACGATCGAAACCAGCTCGGAGGAAATCCGGGAAGCGATCATCGAGCCGGTGACGCTGATTGTGGACACGATCAAGGACGCCCTGGAAAACGCGCCGCCGGAGCTGGCCGGAGACATTGTGGACCGCGGCATCGTGCTGACCGGCGGCGGAGCGCTGTTGAAGAACATCGATATTCTGGTGCGGGAGGAAACCGGTCTTCCCGTTACGGTGGCCGATGATCCGCTCTCCGCCGTGGCGCGCGGCGCGGGCATGGCGCTGGATCAGCTCGATGTGCTCAAAGAGGTGACGATTCAGGTCTGATGCCGCCTGGCCGTTCGGTCTTCACTGGCGGCGGATAGTTTGGGTAGAGCATGTTTTTTAAAAATTATCGAGCCGTCATCTTTGTCGGAGCGGTGATTCTCGCCGCCGTTTTCCTTTTTTCGTATGGCCTGAAATACGATACCGGCCAGAGCCTGCTGCAGAGGCTTGCGCTGGGGGCGGCGGCGCCGGTTCAAAAACTGTTCACGCTTTGCGTCGAAAGCGTTGACAACGCCTGGACGCGCTACATCCGTCTGGTGGGCCTGGAAGAGGAGAACCGGAAGCTGAAGGGCGCTATCGGCGAGCTTCAGGCGCAACTGACGCTCTACCGGCAGGGGTATCTGGAATCCCGAAGGCTGCAGACGCTTCTGTCGCTCACGGAGCGGGAGCCCTACCGATTCATCGCGGCCCGTGTAATCGGCAGGGAGCAGGCCGCTCTGGCCAAAACCCTCTGGATCGACAAGGGGGAAGCGCACGGCCTGAAGCCCGGCATGCCGGTGATGGCGCCCCCCGGCCTCATCGGCCGGCTGACGAATGTTTCCCGGCACAGCGCCAAAGTTCAGCTGCTGATCGACGAGGGATCCAACGTGGATGTTCTCGTCGAAAGGACGCGTCAGCAGGGAATGCTTCGCGGAGCGGGGTCGCGCGGCTGCGTCGTCCGGTACATCTCCAAGATTCAGGATGTTCGCGAAGGGGATGTGATTCTGACGTCCGGTCTGAGCAATATTTTCCCGAAGGGATTGCTGGTCGGGAAGGTGGTTCACGCGGACCGGTCGGACGCCGGAATGTTTTTGAATATTCGGGTGTCCCCTTTTGCCGATTTTACCTCGCTGGAGGAGGTGCTGGTGCTGGCGGGGGAGAGCAAGGCGCCGCTCGGGGAAAGGAAGGCCGCAAAATGATGTATTACGTTCTGTTGCCTTTCGTGGCCGTTGTGCTGGTCGTGGCGCAGTCCAAGCTGGCCGAAATTCTTTTTTCCGGCCTCGTCACGCTGGAGCTGTCTCTGATCGTGGTGATCTACGCCGGTTTTCGTCTGGACCTGTGGAAGGGGGCGGCCCTTTCCTTTGTCATGGGGCTGGCGATGGATTGCCTGTCCGGGTCCGTCCTGGGGTTGTTCACGCTTCTGTATGTCTGCATTTTCCTGCTCGCCTGGTTTGCTTCCTCGCAGATTGATTCGGAAAGGCTCTACCTGATCGCAGGCTTCAGCCTGATCTGTGCCCTGGCGGAATCGGCGGCGCTGGTTTTGATCTACCGGTTTGTGTTTGAATTTGACATGGTCGGTAAAATCCTCCCCGTCCTGGTGCCGCAGACCCTGCTGGTCAGCGTTCTTTGCGTGTGCTTTTTTTACGCGATGCGCAGGGTGGAAAGAGTTTTGACGTATGGATAAACCGGGCAGCCTTCAAAACGGGCCGGAGCCGGTGGACTTTCGGCGCAAGCTTACCGTGGTGACGATTCTGATTTGCGCGGCCCTGTCGGTCCTGACGATCCGCCTGTGGTACCTGCAGATCATCAAAGGGGATGAACTCAAGCAGCGCTCTGAAAACAACGCCGTCCGGTTTCGCAAAATTCAGCCCCTGCGCGGTCTGATCATGGACCGCAACGGTCTGGTGATCGTGGACAACCGCCCCTCCTTTGATGTGCTGTACCTGCCCGCCCGGGGAGTCGATCATGAGGCGCTGATGGAGAAGATTCGGGATATCTACGGAACCAAGTCGATTGATTTTTCAGGCCAGCCATTCCCCAGGACGATGAAGTCCTATCTTCCCGTACGGCTGGAAAAAAATGTCGGCATGGAAAAAGTGGCCCTGGTGGAAACCAACAGCATGGATTTGCCGGGGGTCTATGTGGATGTCACGCCGATCCGTCTTTACGTGGACGGGGAAGTCATTGCGCCGATCATCGGCTACACGGGAGAAGTCAGCAGGGAGGAGCTGGAGAAGCCTGAAGGGGAGTACATGTCCGGCGACATCACGGGAAAGGCGGGCATTGAAAAAGCGCTGGATTCTTATGTGCGCGGCCGCCGGGGCAATGAGCTGGTTGAAGTGAACGTGTACGGCAAAGTCATCAAGAATCTGGGGCGGATCGATCCGGTACCCGGCTCCAATGTCGTGCTGACGATCGACGCCGCTCTCCAGAAGGCGGCCTGGCAAGCCTTTGAAGGAAGGCCGGGAGCGGCGGTCGCGATGGACCCCCGGGACGGCTCCATTCTGGCGATGGTCAGCTCGCCGTCTTACGACCCGAATTTATTCAACAGCGGCATTGCCCGTGAAGCATGGGAAAAGCTGCAGAAAGATCCGCTGAAGCCCATGTCCAACCGGGCGATTGCGGGGCAATACCCGCCGGGATCAACCTACAAGCTGATCGTGGCGGCCGCGGCGCTGGAAGAAGGGGTGATCACCCCCGAAACCCGAATCCACTGCAACGGATCTTTCGATCTGGGCAACCGGACCTATCGCTGCTGGAGAAAAAACGGGCACGGGCCGGTCAATCTTCACCGGGCGCTGGTGGAGTCGTGCGATGTCTATTTTTATACCGTCGGGAAAAAGCTGGGCGTGGATCGCATCGCGCGCTACGCCAGAAAGTTCGGTCTGGGCGACGCCACCGGCATTGAGCTGGCCCATGAACGCAATGGTCTGGTCCCCACGCGGGACTGGAAGCTGGCCCGTATCAAAGAACCGTGGCAGATGGGCGAAACGATATCGATTTCCATCGGACAGGGATTCAATTTGACCACTCCGCTGCAGCTCGCGCAGGCGTACGCCGCGCTGGCCAACGGCGGCACGCTGTGGCGCCCTCACCTGGTGCAGCGGATTGAAGCGGCCGAGGGCGGCGTGGTGAAGGAATATTCGCCTGAAAAAACGGGAGAGCTGGGCGTAAGCGGGAAAACCATGGCGCTGCTCAATCAGGCGCTGTGGGGCGTTGTGAACGAACCCGGGGGCACCGGCTACGCGGCGCGCATCGACGGCGCGGACGTCTGCGGCAAAACGGGGACGTCGCAGGTGGTCGGTCTGCCCCAGGACGAACAGGCGCGCCGCCGGAAAAAAATCGCCGCGTTTCACAAGGATCATGCGTTGTTTGCCTGCTACGCGCCGGCCGGGCATCCGGAGATCGTCGTTTCCGTTATTGCCGAGCACGCCGGTGGAGGCGGCGCGGTGGCCGCTCCGATTGCCCGCAGGATTTTAAAGGCCTATTTCGACGGAAAGAAAAAAGACCGGCCCGTTGAAGTGGCCGTCCGGCGGCAGACGGATCTGCAAGCCGGAAACTAAAGGGCGCGGCTGCAGGCGAGGAGGAGTTTATGTTTTTTTTCAGATATGATCGCCGCATCTTCCAGAATTTTGACTGGACGCTGTTTGCCCTGGTGATGTCGATCTGCGCCATCGGCGTCATCAATATCTATTCCACGGGGTTCAGCCTGGGCGACAATGCGTCTCCGCTGTATGTAAAGCAGATGCAATGGGTTTTCTTCGGCCTTTTTTTCATGATGGTCGCCTTTTTGATCGACTACCGCTACATCAATCGCGCGGCGTACGGCCTTTACGCGTTTTCGGTGGCCTCCCTGATCGCGGTTGCCCTGTTCGGCCACACCGCGAACGGGGCGCAGCGGTGGATCTCGTTCGGCGTTTTTTTATTCCAGCCTTCCGAGCTGATGAAGATCAGCATCATCATCGCGCTGGCCCGGTATTTTGATGATCACAAATCACACGAACCCTACCGCTTGCGGGAACTGCTGGTTCCCTTCGGGATGGTGATGCTTCCCTGCGCCCTGATTTTGAAGCAGCCGGATTTGGGGACGGCGCTGATGATCATCATCGTTTCCGCATCCATTGTTCTTTTTATCGGAATGAACTGGAAATCCGTCGCGATTGCCGTCGCGAGCGTTCTGGTCATGCTTCCCCTGGCCTGGCATTTTTTAAAGGATTATCAGAAAAACCGCCTGCTGACGTTTCTTTCCCCCGAGAGCGACCCGCTGGGCACGGGGTACCACATCATTCAGTCCATGATCGCGATCGGCTCCGGGGGATTTCTGGGCAAGGGCTTTTTGAAGGGCTCCCAGACCCAGCTCAAGTTTCTGCCCGAACAGCAGACCGACTTTGTTTTTTCCGTGTTTGCCGAGGAGTGGGGATTTCTCGGCGGCCTGGTGCTGATGGTGATTTTTACGTCCTTGATTATCTGGGGGTTAAAAATTGCCTTGCATTCAAAAGATTTATTGGGCACGATCATCGCGTTCGGCATTACCGCGCTGATCGCCTGGCAGGTGTTGATCAATATGGGCATGGTGCTGGGCGTCCTGCCGGTGGTCGGCATTCCGCTGCCTTTCATCAGCTACGGCGGCTCGGCGGCGGTCTCCCTGATGGCGGCGATCGGACTGCTGATGAATGTGAGCGTGCGCAGATTCATCTTGCAGCGCTGATTTTATTTTCAGGACGACAAGGAGTACGGCATGTGGGAAAAAAAGAAACGTCTGGACGACACCAAAGCTTTTTTGGGAAAGGGCGCCGAATTTATCGGGAAGCTGATTTTTACCGGGCATGTGCGCATTGACGGCGATTTTCAGGGGGAAATTTTCGGACAGGGAGCGGTCGATATCGGAGAAGGCGCCCTCGTCAAGGCCAACATGGAAGTCGGCAGCGTTTTCATCGGCGGCGAAGTTCAGGGCAATATCGCCGTCAAGGAAAAAATCAACATTCATTCCACGGGGAAACTTGCAGGCGACGTGAGGGCGCCGGTTTTCATTATGGAGGAGGGAGCGGTTTTTGACGGCCAATCGCAAATGAGCGAGTTGAAAGAGCAAAAAAGAATCGGTTTGGCGGGAAAGTAAACTTTCTTATGCTATCAGAATTATTGGCTTATATTTGATTCCTGCGAAATTAGACCGCCGGTCATAAAAAAGCTTGACAAACCCTAGCCGGGTGTGATTAGTAACCTCCGTCCTCGCGGTGTGGCTAGGTTCAGCATAAGCCCGGCTTGATGCAAGCCTTACGTTATCTGAAGCAAATCACTCCCAGAGATTACGCTGTTTGAAATGTCGAATCAACTTTAATGCATCTTCCCGCGTTGATCAACGTTCGTTGAGGGCCGGGAAGGTCTGAAAAAAAAGACGAGGTCAGTTGTGGTTACCGTAATTCCCGATTATACGCTCCTGGTTCAGATGGCTACGTTCATAGCCTTGATTTTCATCCTCAATTTTCTCCTTTACAAACCCCTCTTGTCCATCATCGAGCGCCGCAAGAAGCAGCTGGATGAGCTGGGCAACGAGATCAAGCTTTTCAATGAGTCCGTGAACAAAAAAGTCGCCGAATACGACGAAAAGCTAAGCCGCGCCAAGACCAGCGCGTCGGACCTGAAAAAAGAAATCATTGGCGAAGGCGCGGCGGAGGCGAAAAGCATCGTGGACGCCGTTCGCAGTGAAATTCCCCTCATGACCCAGGAGTTTCAAAAGAAGATGGACGCGGAAATGCAGGCCGCCCGTCAGATCCTGGAAGGTCAGTCCCGCAAGCTCTCGCTGGAAATTGCCGAAAAGGTTCTGGGAAGGAGAGTTCAATGAAATCTTCATTTCGCTCGGTCCATTTTTCCATTCTTCTTTCCCTGGTTTTCCTGTTAGTTTCCGTCGGTCTGGTTCTGGCGTCCGGCGGTGAAGGGGGCGAGGGTCATAGCGGCACGCAGTGGAAAGACTTTGCCTGGAAAACCGTCAATGCCGTTCTGATCATCGGGTTTCTGGTGTATTTGCTGGCGCCGAAAATCAAAAGTTTTTTTGCCGGACGCCGCCAGGAAATCAAGGAGTCTCTGGAAAACGCCACCGTGCAAAAGGCGGAAGCGGAAAAACAGTATCGGGAGTATGCCGAGAAAATCGACAAGGCGTCCCAGGAGATCGACGGCATTTTTGAGATGATCAAGGCGCAGGGAGTGGTCGAAAAGCAGAAAATCATCGAAGACGCGCATAAGGTCGCCCAGAAGATGAAGGAGGACGCCCAGGCGCGCATTGAGCAGGAATTGAAAAAAGCCTCCGGGCAGCTTCGCACGGAAGCGGTTGCCCTTTCCGTCCAGATGGCGGAAGAGATTTTAAAGAAGAATATCACAAAACAGGATCATGAAACCATGGTCAGGGAATACATGGATAAGGTGGTGAACAAAAATTGATCAGCAATATATCAAAACGATACGCCCGCGCTTTTTTTGAGATTGCCGAAGAGGAAAAAAAGCTGGAGCAGTATTACAACGAATTGCATCAGTTCTCTTCCGTCATCGCGCAAAACAAGGACCTGGGGGGGTTTCTGGCCAATCCGATCTTTGAACAGGAAAGCAAGAAAAGAGTGCTGGAGCAAATCATCGGCAAGCTGTCGCTTTCACCCATGACGATTAATTTCTTAAAATTGCTGATAGACAAGAAAAGGATCGACGTCCTTCCGGACATTGAAACCTGCTACCGGCATTTGATGGATGAAACGCTTCAGACCGTCAGAGTTACGGTAAAGACTGCGTTTGAGTTAACCCCGGATATGCAGAGTTACATCGCGTCCAGCCTGAAAAAAATGACGGGCAAGTCCGTTGATGTGACGGTGGAAAACGATAAGAATCTGTTGGGCGGCATAGTTATTGGTGTTGGTGATACGTTGTATGACGGCAGCATCAAAAACCAATTGAACAATATGAGGAATCTCTTAGGGGAGGCAAGATAGAGCATGGAAACCATCAAGGCGGAAGAAATCAGTCAAATTATCTCTGAGCAGATCAAAAGCTATGAAAAAAAGCTGGATATAAGCGAAACCGGAACCGTCCTTTCCGTCGGTGACGGCATCGCGAGAGTGTACGGCGTGCAAAATGCCATGGCCATGGAGCTTTTGGAGTTCCCCGGCGGCATTCTGGGCATGGTGCTCAACCTTGAAGCGGACAACGTCGGCGTTGCCGTTCTCGGCGAAGTGACCCACATCAAAGAAGGGGATATCGTCAAAAGAACCGGCAAGATTGCCCAGGTTCCGGTCGGTGAAGCGCTGCTGGGCCGCGTCATTGACGCGACAGGCGCCCCCCTGGACGGCAAAGGCCCGATTGAAACCTCGGAGTTCCGCCGTATTGAAATGGTCGCCCCCGGCGTGATTCAGCGCCAGCCGGTCAATCAGCCGATGTACACGGGCCTCAAGGCTGTCGATGCCATGACCCCGATTGGACGCGGCCAGCGTGAACTGGTCATCGGCGACC
>JAQVQT010000058.1 GCA_028701435.1 Smithellaceae bacterium
CATACGCGCCGGTAAGCCTTGTCTCCATTTTCATCTCTCACGGCCACGGCGCAACCCATGCACGCGCCCACGCCGCAGGCCATCCGCTCCTCCAGCGACACCTGACAGACATATCGGTCTTTCAAAATGCCCGCCAGCGATTGAAGCATCGGCTTCGGTCCGCAGGCATAGATGGACGTCCTTGCCGGATCATATTTTTTCATATCCCGGAAAAACGCCCGGGTGACAAGGGATTTCTCTCCCAAAGAGCCGTCGTCCGTGCAGACCCTGATGCTGTTGCAATATTTGTGCAGCTGATCAAGACCCACGATCTCGTCCGCAGTCTTCGCGCCCAGATACATAACCGCGGGATTTGCGCCGCGGCCCGACAATTGGCAAAGATGCTGCGCCAAAAGCGACAGAGGCGCCACACCGATGCCCCCGGCAATCAGCACACGGTTTTCCCGCGATGGATCCACGGTGTAGCCTTTGCCCAGCGGTCCGGATATTTCCACCTGCGATCCGCGGATCAGCCCTGCGAGAATCTGCGTTCCCTTGCCGGCGATGCGGTACAGCAGCTTTACAAGGCTATGCGATCGGCCGCGCGAAAACGAGAAGATGCTGAGAGGACGGGACAGAAAGGGCTCCTGCAACCCGGCGATGCGGATCATGACGAACTGTCCGGGCCGGGGTTCGGGAAACGACCGGGGCAAGTGAAGCGTCATCAAAACAAAGCCGGGCCGGATTTCGTCGTTTCCGGAAACGCTGCCGATAGTGATCTGTTTATTCATGATGGCCATTCTGCAGGACCTCCGCCCACATCACCAGCGCGTCTTCCCGTGTGTCGTCATAGTAACGGGGGCGCTTCCCTTTTACTACAAAACCGCACCGGCGGTAAAGGTTTATTGCCCCGGTGTTGGATTCCCGGACTTCCAGCGTCTGGCAGTCCGCCCCCACCTGCAGCGCGATGTCGCGCATGAGGTTCATCAGGCCGGACGCCAGCCCCTTCCTGCGAAACTCGCCGCGAACGGCGATATTGTGCAAATGAACCTCGCCCGCCACCAGCCAGAAAATGATGTAGGCTGCAACCTGCGTTTTCTCCGCCTGCCGCGCCCGGATCACCAGGCACTGGGCATGGGGCAGGCGAAGCTCGTCTTGAAACATGCCTTTTGTCCAGGGCGTCACAAAAGACGCGGCTTCGATCGCGAGGATCTCCGGCAGATCTTCCGTCTTCATCAGGTCAACGCTGAAAAGAGGTTCGATTTTTTCAGAAGACATGAAAATAGTCCATGATCAAAGCGGCCGCCAGGAAGATCGCGCAAAAAACGGGAACCGCTCCGCGCAGCTTGATGGTACTGAGCGCGACGGCCGTCCCCAGAACGGGCAGAAAATAATAGGTCAGTATAAGAGCGTCGCCGATCTGGACGGGAAGCTTCGGATACAGCCAGATCACGGTGGGAACAAAAATCGCGGTCAAGATCAGAAGCAGGGCGGCATAAATCACAAACGCCCGGCCGAGTGCGAGGTAGGTCATGTTTTCAATCGCGCGAAGGTCGAGCGACCGGGCCGCTTCCAGCGCCCTGTCGGAAAGACGGTCGTTGCGTGCCATCATGCGGACGTCGATTTTTTTCGCCAGAATGCCGAAAGGCACGGCCACCAGGACCGCGAGGGCCGTCAGTTCTTTCGTGACGGCGCCCAGGGACTGGCCGGCCAGAATCGCCAGCGCCGCTGCAAACGCGGAGGCGACGGAATCGTTGGGAGGGATGTAAATACCGATGGGGGCGCGATCGATCCAGAACAGTTCGAAAATCGCCCCGATGATGAGGCCGGTATAGGAATCGCCGAGAAGAAGCCCCATGACCGGAGCCATGACAATCGGCCGCGACAGCATGGTCTGGAGGAAGATCCGGTCCAGGCAAAGCAGTCCTCCGACCAGAGACAGGATGACGATCTGGGTCAGCACTTGCGCTCTCCCGTTAGGGTTTGGCGTCGCAGAACGCTTTCAGGGCGTCCTCTATTTCCACGGCTTTCTCCCGGGGGACCCTTTTCAGCTCAACGGCCACGCCCTTTTCCCGCAACAGCCTGAAAATGTCCGTAATTTCCGGCTCGCACAGAAACACGGACGGAGCGCAGCAGATCTTGAAGTCTTCATGATAGATATTGCCGATATTGAGCGTTTCAAAATGAAAGCCCTGTTCATGGGCCTTCAGGGCGTCGGCGATGTTGCTGAACAGAACGATGGTCTTTTTGCCGCTTCCCCGATTATACTCATAATTGGCGGCAAAATCTTCCACCGAGCAGATATTGACTTCGATGTCGCTGGGAACGGCCATGCGGATCACCGTCTCGCAGAAGAAATCGCTGGCGGAGTTGTCATCGACGACCATAATGCACCGGGCTTCGACAAACGGCACCCAGGCTTCCAGGATCTGACCGTGAACCAGCCTGTTGTCCACCCGCACCAGCGCGATGTCGTACGATTCCGCCAAGGGATCACCCGATTGCTTTTTTGCTCAAGATTTCACTGGCCAGAGAGATGTTTTTTTTGCCGTAATCCTTGATGAAGCCGGCAAACTCTTTGAGCGTGGTTTCCTCCCCGACATCGGAGAGTTTCAGCAGCATGGGCAGATTGACGCCCGTTACCACCTCTACCTTGCCTTCTTTCATGAAAGACAGAGAAATATTCGAAGGCGTGCCTCCGAAAAGATCGGTCAGAATCAGGACGCCTTTGCCATGATCCAGTTTCTTGAGGGCATTCTGAATTTCTTTCTTCATATCTTCCACGCCCTTCGTCTGTTCAACACAAACATGCATCACGTCTTTGAGCGGACCTTTGATGGATTCCGCGGCGTGAATCAGTTCATTGCCCAGATTCCCGTGGGTTGTAATAAGCACACCGATCATGATGATTCCCCCCTTTTTAAAAAGGCAACGCGGCGACTGTCCGGAAGAATGAATCCGCACGCCGGCCACAATCCTCAAAAACAAATTGGGAGGCTAATGGATTGCCAAATAATTGTCAAGATTTATCGACACATCGTTCGGATGATGCGCCAATTGACATATCCTGCCGCCTGTCGTATCATTTTGGCCAAACCGGACGGTGAAATCATGAGGTTTTTTCCCAAATTATCCCCCGGCCTGCTGGCGCCCTTTTTAGCCGTTTTTTTGGGTTTGGCCGTTTTCCTCGCGGAACCGCTGCCGCTGCAGGTGCTGCGCAACGCTGTCTTCGATCAGTACCAGCGCTGGCATCCCCGTCCCTACCAAGCCGCCCCCGTACGCATCATCGACATCGACGAGGAAAGCCTTCAGCGACTCGGTCAGTGGCCCTGGCCCCGCACGCGGATGGCCCGGCTGATTGAAAAGCTGCGGGACGCAGGGGCCGACGTCGTGGCCCTGGATATCATGTTTGCCGAACCGGACCGGACGTCTCCGGAGCGGATCACCGGAGACTGGGAACTGCCCCGCGATATCCGCCGCCGCCTGGAAAGCATGCCCGGCCATGATGAAATTCTGGCCGAGACGCTGGCCGAAGGGCAAGTCGTTCTTGGCTTTGCCGCCGAACAGGGCCCGGAAAAGAGCCGCTTGCCGGAGCGGCCCTTTCGCTTTGTTTTTTCCGGTGAATCCCCCCTGCCTTACCTGTATTCATTTTCCGGCGCGGTGACGTCGATCCCTCTTCTGGAAAAAGCGGCGGCGGGAAACGGCGCCATGAACTTTATCCCGGATTCGGACGGTGTGGTCCGCCGGGTGCCCCTGGCCATAAACATTCAGGAGCAGGCCATTGCGTCCCTTGCCGCTGAATCCCTGAGAGTGGCCGAGCGCGCGAGCAATTACCTCGTCAAAACCCTGCCTGAAAAGGGCGCCGGCATTCAGGAAATCCGGATCGGCTCCATCACAGTGCCCACCACGCCCCGGGGAGAAATCTGGGTGCACTATACAAAGCCCGTACCGGACCGGCTCATTCCGGCCTGGAAGGTGCTGGCGGGAGAAGCGCCGCGGGAAAAGCTCGACGGCCATATTCTGCTGGTCGGCGCCTCGGCGCAGGGGCTTATGGACATCCGGTTCAACCCGATGGGAACGGTGATGCCCGGCGTGGAAGCGCACGCCCAGGCCCTGGAGCAGATTTTGACGCAAACCTATATTGCGCGGCCTTCGTGGGCGTCGGCCATTGAAGTCCTGGTCATTTTGATTGGAGGGCTCGCTCTTGGAATGATCGCTCTGGCAACTCCCGCGCTCGTATCGGCCGGAATCACCCTCGCGGTGCTCCTCGCCGCCGGATGGGGCGCGTGGATCGCTTTTGTTCAACACCACGTGCTTCTGGACCCCGTCACGCCGGGGCTGGCGCTTCTGGCCACGTTCATTTTGTGCAGCATCATTCACCACCGGACCAGCGAACAACGCCACCGGTGGGTGCGGGAGGCTTTTTCCCGCTACATCTCCCCCAACCGCGTCGATTATCTTGTCCGCAACCCCGACCAGCTCGAGTTGGGGGGACGGCGTCAGGAATGCAGTTTTGTTTTCACCGACCTAGCTGGGTTTACAGGACTGATGGAAAAGATGGATCCGGCGGACGCGGTTTCCGTCCTTAACGTTTATCTGGACGCGATGGTGACCATCGCCTTTCGCCGGGGAGGAACGCTGGACCGGATCGTCGGGGATTCCGTCGCGATCATGTTCTCCGCGCCGGTAGTGCAGCCGGACCACCGCGCCCGTGCCCTGTCGTGCGCGCTGGAAATGCACGCCTTTGCTTTCCGCTACGCGGCGGACTGCCTTGCAAAGGGCATCGAATTGGGACAGACCCGCATCGGCGTCCACTCAGGCGAGGTCATCGTTGGAAATTTCGGCGGCAAAACGCTGTTTGACTATCGGGCGCTGGGAGACGCCGTCAACACGGCCTCCCGTCTGGAAGGCGCGAACAAATACCTGGGCACGCTGATCTGCGTTTCAAAAGAGACGCTTTCCGGCTGCCCCGATGCCGTCGTCCGGCCCGCGGCCACTCTGGTGTTGAAAGGCAAGACACAACCCATCAACGTCTATGAACCGGTTGAGGCACCGGAGGCAAACGGCCGGCCCAAACGAGATACGGAATACGAGAAGGCCTTTGAACTTCTCAAAAGGCGGGATCCGCTTGCCCTTGATGCTTTCGAGCGGCTGGCGGCGGAAAGACCTGCCGACACGCTGGTCCGTCTCCACCGGGACCGGTTGCGCAGAGGGGAAAAGGGTGATACAATTGTTCTGGAAGAGAAATAAACGAACCCGTTTCGAAGGAGGAAAAAGATGAAACGATGCTTAGCGGTATGGATAGTTTTTTTCTTGGCCCTGTCCTCCGCCTGGGCCGCGGACCCCATCGGGTACGTCAAAACCGTGTCGGGCAGCGCGGAAGTGATCGACTCGGGAAAAGCGGTCAGCGCCCGGGTAGGAACGCCGATTCAAATGGGCAGCCAGTTGAAAACCGGACACGACGGAACGCTGGGCGTCACTTTCAAGGATAACACGGTGATGTCGTTCGGGCCGAATACGGAAGTGACGGTTGACGAATACCTCTATGAACCGGGAAAAGACCGGCTGAAATTCGGCACCAGCATGACGAAAGGCTCCCTGCAGGTCATTTCGGGCGTGATCGCCAAACTCAAGCCGCAGGCCGTATCGATGAAGACTCCGGCCGCCGTGATCGGATGCCGCGGGACCCGCTTTTTAGTGAAGGTGGAACCATAACCTCAGGAGGATCATTCCATGAAGGGTCTTGCAAAGGCAGTCCTGATTTTGGCGGCTATGCTGACGCTGGCAGGATGTTCGCCCAAGTCTTATGTCGTTTTGATGGAAAATCAGGATGGAACGACGGGGAAACTGGCGGTCAGCGGTGATAAAACGGAAACGCTCCTGAGCCAGCCCCGAACCGCCGCCGGTCTGGAGGGCAAATCGGAAAAGCCCTTTTTGGTGGATGAGCAGAAAATTCAGCGGGACTTCGCCGGGGCGCTGGCCGCCCAGCCGCCGCTGCCGGTCAGTTTCATGCTTTACTTCAAAACCGGCGGCGCGGTGCTGACGGACGAGTCGCAGGCCCTGATCCCGTCCATCGTGGAAGCGGCAAGAAAATATCCCGCGCCTGACGTGTCCGTGATTGGCCATACGGACACCATGGGAGAAAGCGATTACAACGAACAGATCGCCTTGCAACGGGCGCAGACCGTGGCGAAAATCATCCGCGACGCCGGCATTCAAGTGCATGATCTGACGATTGAATCCCACGGTGAAAGGAATCCTCTCGTCCCGACGCCGGACAATACGCCGGAGCCCCGAAACCGCAGAGTGGAAATCACCGTCCGGTAATCCGGCAAACCAAAGCCGGTCCATCAACCCTGGGGAAGCTGCACACTGAAGCAACTCCCGAGGCCCGAAGGACCCTCTTCAACCCATATAATGCCGCCGTGGGCTTCCACGGCCATGCGGCAGAAGGTCAGGCCCAGACCCATGCCGCTGTAAGACCCGCGCTCCGCATCTTTGACCCGCGTGAACTTTTCAAAAATTCTTTCGCGCTCGCCTTCCGGAATGCCCGGTCCGGCGTCCGTCACGTTGATGCGCAAAGCCTTGTCTTTGAGGCGTTGCGCCGTGACCTCGATTCTGCTGGAGGCAGGCGCAAATTTAAGAGCATTGCCGATCAGATTGGACACCACGCGCCAGAGCACTTCGCGATCGGCTTTCACCATCAGCCCAGGGGATGTCGGCGCAGTGATCTCGACGGACTTCGTCACCCCCGCTTGTTCCATTTCGATCACTTCTTCAAACAGCGGGGCCAGATCAAATTCCGTGATGTGCAGCGTCAGTTTTCCGGCTTCCAGCCGGGCAATGTCCAACAGGGTGGCAATCAGCTTGTTCATTCGGTTCGCGGCGCCTTTGGCCAGGCGCATGGCCAGCGTGAAAGCCACGGGGTCCCTCACTTCATCCTTCATGCGCTCCACGAGGCCCAGAGCCATGAGGACGGTGTTGAGGGGATTGCGCAAATCATGCACCACCATGGCTTCCAGCTCTTCACGCAGCCGCAGAAGCTCCTGAAGCTGCTCCTTCTCCTGCCCCAGACTGGCGACGCGCTTCTGCATTCGCCGGTTGGAGGCACCGAATTGAATCCGCGCCCTGTCCGCATCCATCAAATGCTCCCGATTGGTCAGGGTCATGGCTTCTACCAGGGACAGGCTGTCGGACAGCAGCGCCCGAAAATCGGGCGTCGCGATGGATAAAAGCTCCACTGGCGAGGCGGCCTTCAGCGTGGCGGTCCGCTGCTGCCTTGTGATGGCCCCCAGTTCGCCCACCATTTCGCCGGCTTCGATCGTGTTGATCCTGACGGGCTCCGATGAGCCCTGCACCGCGTAAACATCCAGGCGCCCGCCGATGACGAAGTACACCGCGTCGCTCTCCTCTCCCTGGCAAAACAACACGTCACCCTCTTTCAGAACCATTTTCCGGCCGTGCTCCCGGAACAAACGCTGAATGTCCGATGATTGCATGATGCCCTCTCCCTTCGTATTCCTGAAATAAAAGATATCGCTGCGCGCCGCCGGATCACCGGTTGCGCTCCCTTCACCGGCAGGCTTTTGTGATGCCGCCCGCCGCTTCAGTAGGGGCTGTGGTACAGCTTGACGTACAAGCCCGGATTGTCTTCCATGTAGCGCCTGAGCCCGTCATGTTCAATACAATACAGAGCCGTCTCTTCCCTTGCGACAAACAAAAAGTTCTTTTTCTCTTTTGGCCGGAAGATTTTTCTCACGCCGAACAGGTCTCCTCTGGACAGCGTCGCGATCCGGGACTTGCGATGATAAACATCCACGCCGCCTTCCCGGATCAGATAGGCGCATCCGGCCGCCGATCCTTTAAGGGCAATGACATCTTTGGGTTGCAGTGCGCGGGGCAGAGGCCGGATCAGCCCGTGAAGCCGGGTCTTTTGCGTGGACGAAAGCGAACCGAGAATGGGGTTGTCCTTCACGGCGTCCCGCAATTCCACATTTTGAAAATCGGCAATTTGGTGAAGCAGACTTTCCGCGGCGGTTCCCCGAATCAGACTGAGCATTTCCTCCTTTCCAATGGACAGGAGCTTCGCGTCTGTTTTCACCCTGGCCGTCGCCGTCCGTTTTTCATCGGAAAACAGGCATTTTTCGCCGAAATACCCTCCGGCGTCATACGTCGTGAGGATTCGGTCGTCGAGAACAATATCAACCTCGCCGCTCATGACGAGGTAGAAGGCATCCCCCGCGTCTCCCCTGCTGAAAATGATGTCGGAAGCCCGGTGCTCGCTCACCCGGGCGGCGAGCAAAAATTCCCTCGCCTTCTCAAGCGGCAGCTGCCCGAACCATTCTACGCCGGAGAAGACATCCAGCATTCCGACGGCTTCCTCGCGGGGCATTGGAGAGACGCCCAGATCCACGGTGTTCGCGAGCCCGGTGGGAGCGATGCGCAGACCGCATCCCTCGGGAACGGAATCCGGGTTCACATGGACCAGATACATCCGTTTCCGCACATCCTCCGGCAGACTGCACAGATAGCTCATCGGCGTGTGAATAGGCGGAATTCCCGCTTCGTGGAAAACCAGGTCCCGATCCCACGGAAAATTCAGAAGAAAATCCCTGCGGTTTTTCGTCAAAACGCCTTCGGCGTGCAACCGATCAATGAATTGCGGGTCGTTCATGGTATCCGAACTGTACACCAGACTTTTTCCGGATAGAGAGGCCTGAATGGCAATGGTCGGAATGGAATGGAGCGTGTAGTGAAAATGGAAGATTCCCCCGCCGATGATCACGGGTTTCCCGATGCAGACGGGATAAAAATCCACCAGCCGTTCGAGCCGGCCGGCTTCAATGCCGGTCAGGGCCGCGGCCTTCTTCATGAAGCTCCTGTAAATGGTGCGGGTGGTGTAGAGATGGATCTTCCCCTCCTGAAATATTTTCTGAAGAGTTCCCGCATCGTGATCCGCATGGCAGTGCGTCAAAATGATTTTGTCGATCCGCTTCGGGCTGACGCCGAGGGCGGCCAGCTTTTCGGTAGAATTCACGGGCGGGTCCACCACGATTCCGCGACGATTGACCCAGAGGATCAGGCCCGACGTGTCGGCGTTGGGATCAAAGCCGTGTCCGGCGCCGAGGGTCGTAACGCCGAACACCGGCGGCTGGAAATCGAGGCTGACCCTGGGCAGGGGGCTTTTGCGGACCATCACGGGAGCGTCCCCGCCGATCGAGGCAATCTTCTTTCCCTGATCGTAGATGCGGATATTTCCGTGACGGTCAAAGAGCACCTCCGTTTCCCCGAACACCGCTTTCCCGCGCCGGTCCGGCACGCAGAATTCAATAAGGTCGTCCAGTTCCACGCGGCCCCCGTCTCTCATGGACTTCCTGAAATAATCCATCTCCGATTTCAGGTCCGTAAAGCCCGGCGTGTTTTCCCCGACGGCAAATTCGGGGACCGGATCCAACTCTTCCGGTCCGAACAGGGACTCTGTCATAACCGCTTCGATTCTCCTGCGCTGCTTCCCGCTGCAGACGATTCTGGTTTTGCCTTTGCGGAAAAAGAAATTGTAATAGACGGGAAACTCCATCTCGGCCAGCGCGACGCCGTGCTGCACATCAAACATCGCCTTCGGCACAATGAAGGTGCGGGGCACGCCTCCTTCGATCTGCATGGTGTCCTTGATGGTTTCCGGTGGAATGCCCAACTGGAGGTTTCCGCCGGACGACCCAATGACCATTCCGCCCCGTGACAGAAAAATCTGCGATGGTTTCCTTGCTGCCATAATCTTTTCTCCCCCTTCGCCGGCAAGAACGCTCCGTTCGGCCCAGCCGCGGAAATCTTCGCGCCATCTTTATGGGTCGATGGACAGGATATGATACACCACGGTTCGCGACGGATAAATAGATTTCATGATCCTGGTGTAGCGCTCCCGCTGTTCTTCGTACTTCCGCCTCAGTCCGCGCAGGGATCCTGATTTGTAATCCATGATGGTTACGGCATGATCCGACACGATCATTCTGTCCACGACGCCGAAATCCTTTTGATCCGATATGGGCTGCTCAACATAGATGTGCCCCGGCCCAAACAGGAGTTCGAAGACTTCTTTGCGACGGACAAAACGGACGACCGTGTCATACTCTTCCTGGTTCAGCTCTCCGCGAGGCGGCAGACGGTCGGGGTCAAGGACCCTGGCGAGCCAGCGGTGGAGCCGCTCGCCCCGCGCGATGCCGGCCTTGATGGATTCGGAGACGAGCGCCGG
>JAQVQT010000059.1 GCA_028701435.1 Smithellaceae bacterium
AGATCGCCTTTGAGAATGACGGTAAAGGGAATGACCGCGACGGCCGGCGGAACGGCGGCAATCAGCACGAAGCCGGTCCACAAACGTGGATCGTGAACGAGCAGCGCCGAAGCGGTCAGAATGACGCCTCCCAGCACCATATACGTCATCGCGATGCCGGCCAGGGAAGGCGCGAGAATCGCCCGGGGATGGCGGAAATAGCTGTTGGGAACATGAATGGTGGCCAGCGTCATGACCAGCGCGAGCGCGGGCATCATCGCCGGCGCCGTCCACCGGGCGGGTTGCGGCAGCGCAAGCCCGAAAACAACGGCCAGAAGAAAGATCACATTGCGGTTGCCGAGCAGTCGAATCATTGGCCTCCTGAAAAAATCATCATTTCAGTTTTCCGGTGAATCATTCTGGATGCGTTCCAGGATTACTTTACCCAAACGCGTGGAATTTTTCACTGATAATTTTCAAAACCTGTGTTAAACTTTATTCCAGAAAGGGGCAAGAAGGAAAATCTTTTTATCCCATGGGCTATTTCAATAACGAGGCGCTGTTTAAAAAATTTTATGTCGCGTCCGACTGGGCGGAGATCATCGGTTCATCCCTCGCCGCGCTCGCCGGTTTTGTCTTTGCCCTGTCCTCACTGCTTTTCTGCAGTTTGGTCCTTTTTGATTTCGGTTTCCGGAAAACCGCGACGGACAACCTGGTCGTCCACCAGACCTACCTTCTTCTGCTCTCGTCATTGTTTATCTCCAAGCTGCTTATTGAACTGCTGGCCTTTCGCTCCACGAAATGGTTCGCCCTGCTGTTCCGCGTCCTGGTTCTGGCGGTTGTCTTTGTGATTTTGCTTGCGCAGCTTCACGCGCTCCCGGATGCCTGGTCCGGGGTTTCCGGCGCGCTGGACGGCAGGAAGGCCCTCCTTCTGGGGTCGCTGGTGCTGATGGCCACGCAAATGCATCACCTGTCGGGCACACTCAACCGGATCAATGTTTCCCCTTCCTTTCTTTTTGCCGGAAGTTTTCTGGTCATGATTCTCATCGGCAGCGGACTGCTGATGCTGCCCAACGCCACACTTCAACCCATTTCCGCCTATGAGGCGCTTTTTACGGCCACCAGCGCTGTGTGCGTGACCGGCATGATGATTGTTGACCCCTCCGCGGTCTTTTCTCCCATGGGAAAAAACATCATTCTGGGGCTCATCCAGGTGGGCGGGCTGGGCATTATGACCTTTACAGGATTTTTCAGCTACCTCTTCCTGGGCTCCGCCTCCCTGAGAGACCGGTTTCTGCTGAAGGATTTCTTTTCCGGCGATCAGTTGGGAGGCCTGTATAAACTTCTGCTGAAAATCCTGCTGTTCACGATTCTAGTGGAAGCGGCGGGTGCAATCCTAATCTACCGCATGATGGAAGGCGACTGGATGCACAAAACCCACAACGCCGTCTTTCACGCGGTTTCCGCCTTCTGCAACGCCGGGTTTTCGGTGAATCCGCAGGGGATGGACGCACTGCACCTGCAAACGAATTTTTCCCTGCAATTCATCATTTGCGGACTGGTCCTTCTGGGAGGAATCGGCTTTCCCATTCTGCTTTATTTCTACAAGGTCCTCAAGTTCAAAGCGAAATCTTTGTGTTACCGGGCGGTCGGCAGAAAACTCCCGCATGAAGTCCTGCTGCTGGCCATAGGCGAGCGTCTTGCGCTGCACACGACCCTTGTGCTATTGGTGCTGGGAGCGTTCTTGTATTACGCTTTTGAGGCGGGCGGTCTCCAGCCGGACCATTTCGACCTGTCGCAGGGAATGACGGCATTCGTCGCGAGCGTCAACGCGCGCACGTCCGGCTTCAGCATGACGGATCCGGGAGGGTGGTCTTATCCGACGGTATTTCTGACGATCTTTCTGATGTGGGTCGGCGCTTCTCCGGGATCGACGGGCGGCGGCATCAAGACGACGACGCTCGCCGTCGCGGTGAAAACCGTGGCCTCTTTTTTACGGGGAAAAGACCGGCTGGAAATCGACAACCGGCAAATCGGCCCGTCCACCATCGTTCGGGCGTTTTCGGTGATTGTGCTGTCGCTGGCGTTTATTTTTGCGGGATTCATGCTGCTGTTGATTTTTGATCCGGGCAGAAATCCCGTGCATCTGCTGTTCGAATCCGTGGCCGCTTTTTCCACCACCGGGCTGTCCATCGCCGGCACGATAACACTCAGCACGCCGAGCCAGGTGGTTCTGTTGATTTTAATGTTTGTCGGTCGTATCGGTCCGGTCATCGTATTATCGGGCTTTCTCGCAACACAAACCCAAAACCTCTACCGCCTGCCGGTGGAGAACATCAAAATGAATTGAAGGGAAAGATGAAATACATCATTATCGGTTTAGGATTTTTCGGTTCGTCGCTCGCGGCCAAACTGACGTCGCTGGGCCACGAAGTCATCGGCATCGACCGCCGGAGCGAGCGTGCCGATGAACTCAAAGACAAAATCACCAACGTCATGATCATGGATTGCACCAAGCCCGCCGCGATTTCGGCCCTGCCGCTTTCGGACGTGGACGCCGTCATCGTCGCCGTCGGCGAGGATATCGGTTCTTCCGTCCTGATTCTGTCCATGCTGAAAAAGCAAAAGGTGAAACGGATCATCGGCCGGGCCATCAACCCCATGCACCATAACATCCTCGGCGAGCTGGGCATTGAAGAAATCGTCCATCCCGAAGAAGACACGGCCACGGAACTGGCCGCCATTCTCATGGTGCAAAACGCCGTCAACACGATGATCGTCAATGATAAAATCATTATCGCCGAACTGAAGATACCCGACGCGTACGTCGGCCATTCCCTCGAAGCCGTCAACCTCGAAGACCGCTTCGGCATCCGCCCGGTGGCCGTCAAAATCGCCCCGGAGGAAAAGAGCCTGCCCGCGCTCCTCGGCAAAGAGTACGATGTGGACCTGTCCTGCGATCCGCACCGTCTGCTGGGCGTGAAAGACCGGCTGATCGTCATCGGCAGGCTGGACAAAATTAAACGATTCATGGATTAGCCAGGAGGAACCAACGCCATGACCTATTACGTTCTCATCGCCTTCTGTGTCATCATTCTCCTCGCGTACATCTTTGACATCACCGCCAAGTACACCCGGGTTCCGGGCGTGATTCTGCTCATCGCGACCGGCATGTTCATCAATTACCTGGCTTCCTCCTTTAAAATCGGCATTCCAGACATGTCAGGAATGCTCCCCCTCATGGGCACCCTCGGACTGATCCTGATCGTTCTGGAAGGGAGCCTCGATCTGGCGATCCGCCGCGACAAGAGCAAACTCATCATCGGATCGGTCTCCTCGGCCATCATCCTTTTTGCCGTGATGGTCGGCGTCTTCACGTACGTGGCGGTGTATTTTCTCCATTACGAGCTTCAGGCCTCTTTGCTCAACATCATTCCGTTTGCCGTGATCAGCAGCGCCGTCGCCATTCCCTCTGCGGCGGGCCTGAATCCGGAAGACCGGGAATTTGTCACCTACGAAAGTTCCATCTCCGACATCATCGGCATCCTCGCGTTTGATTTCATCCTTTTGAGCAGCGGTTCCCTGGGGGCAGGCGTACTGCGCTTTATCGCTGAACTGATTCTGACTTTCATGGTTTCCGTTCTCCTGAGCGGGGGCCTGGCCATTTTGCTGCACAAGATCAGCCATCATGTCAAATACGTCATCATCATGACCGTGATCATCCTCGTTTACGCGCTGGCCAAGCTGATTCACCTGCCGTCGCTGCTCGTTGTTTTGATCTTCGGTCTGGTCATGAACAACAACGTTCTTTTCAAAAACGAATTCTCCGCAAAATGGATCAACTTTGATGAATTCAACACGGATCTCGGCGCCTTTAAAAACATCGTATTCGAACTGACCTTTATCATCCGCTGCTTCTTTTTTATCCTGTTCGGATTTTACACCCGGCTGTCCGACCTGCTCAACCTCAACAACCTGATGATCGCGGCCGCCATAGCCGCATCCATTTTCGTTTTCCGGGCGCTTTTCTTCAAAATTGTCCTGCGCCTGCCGCTCAATCCCCTGCTGTATTTCGCTCCCCGAGGGCTGATTACCATTCTGCTGTTCTTCAGCATTCCGTCCATTCTGCTTTTGCCCTTCATCAACGTGGGCATCGTCACGCAGGTCATCTTCCTCACGATTCTGATGATGACGTTCGGCAATATGATTTTCAGCAAGGACAAAACGCCGGAGGCCCTGGGGACACAGATGCGGCGCTGAGAAGCGGGTTCAAGGGCATTATGTCTCGACAAGATTGTCATTGCGGTGAGCCGAAGCCCTGAGCAAAGCGAAGGGGAAGCGAAGCAATCTACGCCATTGATAAGATGAGATTGCTTCGTCCCTTCGTTCCTCGCAAAGACCTTCGTTTAGTAAATTATTTTTCTATTGCGTCATCTGGAATCAATGGTTGAAGTGGAGCCGAACGCAGTTTTGACCCGCGCCGGACTCGATGGCCGCTTGATCCGCAAGGCTCCGGATCATGTAACCGGCCAGTTTGAGCGGGGCGTCCGGATCCGTCAGAAGATCCTTCGCTTCCGGCCTTGAGGCGGCAAGCTCGATGGGCTTTCCCTCATGGGTCATGTCCACATCCAGATTGAACTCATCGAAACGGACGGTCATCGCAACGGGCTTCCGGGTCAGGGCGTTTTCCACGACCGCTTCGTACCATTCAATCATGGCCGCCTTCGCCTTGTAGATGACCTCACTCCGGGCGCCCCAGGCGCGGCCCTGCTCCTCCATGAAATGGTCGATGGCTTCGGACGGATTCTCTCCGGGATTCAGGACCAGCGAAGTTTTTTTGGCGATGCCGATGCGGAAGATCAGATTCAGCACCACCGCGCAGATCGTTGCCAGCGACAGAGAGGAGCTGAAAACCGGCTTGATCCACGGGTGGACATTCCGGTATAGCTCCGGAGCAAATTCGATGCTGAGTCCGAAGATGATGGAAATCCCGATAACAAAGGTCTTGCGTGCGTCAATCATGCGGGACATGATAATTTGCAGACCGGCCAAAATCATGAAGCTCACGGCAAAAATCAACGAAGCCCCCATGATGGGCGTGGGCATGATGACGAAGATGGAAGCGAACTTGGGAAAGAAGGCGAGCAGGATCAGAATGATTCCGGTGCTGTAGGCGATGCGGCGGCTGGTTGCGCCTGTGGCGATGGAAAGCCCGATGTTGCTTGACGAAACGGATTGTCCCAGGGCGCCCAGCATGCCCGACAGAATATTGCTGATCCCGCAGGCCAAAACGCCGCCGCTGATGTTAACCATGTCGGGGCGCTTCCACTGGGCATCGTTGATTTTCTGGCAGGTGGTTACGTCTCCCATGGTTTTGAGAGCCGACGAGAGAGCCGCCACGAGAAAGGGGGCTAAAAGAACCCATTCAAAAGAAAATCCGTAATGGCCGACGGCAGGCAGGGCAAAGAAGGGGGCCTCCTTCATCACCTGAAAGGTTTCCCAACTCAGGAGGCCCGCCATGGCGGACGCCGCGTATCCGACGAGCATTCCCAAGAGCACCGAATACAGGCGAAGTTTGCCCCTGCCCCAGACATTGAAGCAGGCCATGGCCCCCAGCGTAATCACGGCGATAAGAATAGCCGTCACATCCGGAACGGCGTGCATCCGGTCGATGCCCAGAAACTTCCGGACGGCAAGGGGAACGACCTCGATCCCCACCATCGTCACAATGGTGCCCGTCACCTCGGCGGGAAAGACGGCCCGCATTCGCGACAACAAACGGGAGAAGAAAGCCTCGAAACAACCGGCAACCGCCGTCATGCCGAAGATCAGGGAAAGCCCGCCCATTTTGCCCGCCATCAGCGATGCCGACAGAAAGGCAGGCCCGTTGAGAAGCGGACACAGATACCCGGAGCCGACCGGCCCCCGGTTGACGGCCTGCAGAATTGTTCCGATGCCCGTGGCCAGCATGGCCATTCGAATCAGCCCTTCCGCCTCCTCCAGGTTTCCACCGATGGCTTCAATGATAATGACGGGAAAGATAAAGGCGATGGCCATCAGGGAGATATGCTGAAAGCCCATCAGAACCAGCGCGATCCAGCCGGGGTTTTCATCAACGCCATAAAGAAGATTGGAGGGTTTACGGGGCATGCGCCTTTTCCTCAAAAGGAGCGAAGGGCTTCTTCCTGGTCCGTGAAGACGGCGAACAACTGGGTGAAGCCGGCCATATCCAGGATCTCCAGGATCGGACTTGGAACGGATAAAAGGGCCACCCTGCCGCCTTGGTCTTCCGCCCGTTTCGCGAAGAAAAGAAGATGCCGCAGGGCCGCCGAGCTGATGTAGTCGAGATTGGCCAGATCCAGCAGGAAGTTTTTGTCTCCGGCGTCGATCATCGGCATGACCTGCTCTTCAAAAAAAGGCGCCGCTGCCGCATCGAGACGCCCCTGAACGGCAAGAATCACAACATCCTTTTGTCTTTTGGACCATACTTTCATGAAACATTCCTTGTCGCCGGCTTCGCGCAAGCGGCGGCGGATCAACCGCCGGCCGCTGCGTCCGGTTTTGCCTTCAGCCGCACGGCGAGCATGGTGATATCATCACTGGGCTCGCTTTGTCCAACAAAATGAGCCAGATCCTCCATAAGCCCCCGGCAGATCGCTTCCGGCTCCTGATCCTGCAGACGCGAAAGAGCCGTCTTCAGCCGCTTATCGCCAAAAAATTCTTTTTGACCGTTCATGGCCTCAGTCACTCCGTCGGTGTAAAGAAAAAGCGTGTCTCCCGGCTCCAGGCAAAGCCGCTGATTGGTATAGACCGCCTTTTCGCGAACGCCCAAAGCAAGCCCCGGCTCCAAAACCAGGCGAGAAACGACGCCGCGCCGGACCAGATAGGGGGGATTGTGCCCGCCGTTGCCGAAAACGGTCTTGCCGCTTTCCAGATGAATGAAGGCGACAAAGAGGGTTACGAACATCATCGACTCGTTGCCGTCGCAGAGTTCCCGGTTCAAGCGGTCCAGAAGCTCCGCGGGCTCTTCACCCGAGAGCGCCAGCGCTTTGAGAAGCTTCTGGGTGGTGGCCATGTGCAGAGACGCCGAGATGCCCTTCCCGGACACATCGCCGACGGCGAGGCAAATCCGGTCTTTGTCCTTTGCAAAAAAATGATACAGATCGCCGCCCACCTCTTTGGCAGGCTTCAAAACGGCGTGGACGGCAAAGCGGGGATCTCCGGTCCGCGAAGGAGCGGGCAGCATTCCCATCTGAATATCGTGCGCAATGCGCAGTTCATTGTCGATGCGGTGCCTCTCCGCTTCATTGAGGCGCTCCCGGTTGAGGTTATGAAGGATGAAAAAAAACAGCGCGATGCCGGCGCAGTTGACCAGCAGCATAGGCAGCATCACGGTCCGCAGGATCTGCCGGATTTCTTCTGACAGTCCCAGCATCAATGGAGTAATCACAAGGACGTGGAGGAGTGTGATTCCCGCCATGACGGCGGTTGCCTCCCAGATCCGGATCGGGCGGCCCTTTTTCCACAGATAAAAACCGCCGCAGATCAATCCGGCCAGAACCGTGGCAATACTGCAGGGAACGCCCGTTATCCCTCCCAAAAAATACCGGTGCGCGCCGCCGATCAGGCCAGCCACCCCGCCTGCGATCGGACCGGCCAGCAGGCCCGCGATCGCCGGCCCTAAATCGCGGAAGTTGGCCAGCACGCCGAACGTTTTCACGGCGCTGAGCGTCCCGAAGATCGAAATCAGCCCGAAAACCAAACCCAGAAGCAAATCGTTTTTTAAAGAGAAGCGGCGATTCAACAAATCGCCGAACCAGGGGATACGGGTCGTGACATACGCCATCACCATCAGCACCGCGAGGTTCTGCACCAACTCCACGAACATGCTGAATATCCTGTGCTCCATAAACGCCCCTTTTCTCAAGCCCCTGCGGACGGGTCGTCGCCGAAAAAGTGGCGCATCATAATATGAATTTCCAGCCTCCGCAAGGCGCAATCGCACGTTCCCGATGTTCGTTTTGAAAAAAGTGTGCTATAAATCCCGCGCCACATCCATTTTCAATACCCGATTCGGCCCTGCGCCGCAAACGCCGGAGAAATGCTGATGCTGTTGATGAAAAAAAACCAAAAAATCATCAAACGCCTTTTGTTATGGATCTTTTTTTGCCTGATCGTCTCATTTTATCCTGATTCCGGCGCCGCGTCAGACTGGTACCTGCGCGGAGCGATCGGGTATGAAAAATCGCTTGCGGCTGATTTTTCCGACACGGATTGCGCATCGACCAATCCGGCGGCGCTCTTCGGCTGTGCCACCGGCAACGACGGAAAAGCCATCGGCGCCTACGGCGATTTCGGACGTTTCCCTCTGGCGGAAATCGCCGCGGGGCGCCGCATCCTGCCCTGGCTGCGCGCCGATGTTTCCCTGGCCTACCGTTTCTCCATGGCGTATGACGGAAATGCCAATTTCATTCCCGCGACCGTTGGCGTCTATCAACCCGTCTCGGCCAAAGCCGATTCCTTGGCTGGCATGGTCAATCTGTTCGTGGAGTTCAGCGGCCTGCTGCCCGAAAAGAAATTGTGGAGGTTTCAGCCTTACGCGGGAGGCGGGATCGGCCTTTCCTACAACCGGATCGGAGCGATGACCTTTCTGTTTCCCGAAAATACCGGAAAACACAAAGTCAGCGTCACGCCGTCCGGCGACCGGAAAGACTTTGCGTTTATGCTGGCGGTCGGCACAGGCTTCGTTCTGACCGAACACCTCACCCTGGATGTCGCCTATCGCTATTTCGATCTCGGCCGCGTGGGAACGTCTTCAGGCAACATGTATATGGATACCAAACCTGCGGGGATCGCGATCAACGGCATCGAGTCCCGCTTGAGATCCCACGGTCTGGCGGCCGGCTTGCGTTATCAATTCTAGCGGCGGAAAAGCGCATCGGAGCTTTGTGGTGAGAATAGTCGAAACAAAAATGCGTTGCGGCATTTGCAAAAAAGATGGGGCGGTCGTCTATTGCGACGGCTGCGGCGCGCCCCTGTGCCGAAATTGCAGAAAATTTGACCTGTGGGGCTACGGATGCGGCCATGTGGACCCCAAAGCCTTCTGCCCTGCCTGCGCCGATGACATTCAGATCAACCCGTGGGGCGGCAAAAGACCGGCGGCTGAAAACGATTAGGCCCGTTCAGAAACCATTGCGCGCTTTTTTAAGTCAAGGAGGGGTTATGAAAGAGTTTGATGAAGAAACTTTATCGCAATTCGACGGCCGGGAGGGAAGGCCCTGTTACATTGCGCATGGAGACAGGGTGATCGATGTCAGCGCAAGCAAGCTCTGGAAAACAGGGTCTCATATGAAGCGCCATTCGGCCGGGAACAATCTGACCCAGGCCATTGGGGCCGCGCCCCATGGGACGGACGTGCTGGACAAATATCCGCAGGTTGGAATTTTTAAAAAGAAGAACGCGGAACCTTTTTTGCCCGCGCCTCTGGAAGCGCTCATGGAGCGCGTTCCTTTTCTGCGCCGCCACCCGCACCCGATGGTCGTTCATTTTCCCATGGTTTTCTCCATGGCGCCGATGTGTTTCTATCTTCTTTATCTTTTGACCGGCGAGCGGTCTTTCGAGGCGACGGCCCTGCATTGCCTTGCGGCGGATATTCTTTTCATCGTGCCGGCCGTCGCCACCGGTTTTCTGACCTGGTGGGTCAATTATCAGGCAAAGCCCATGAAGCCCGTCCGCATTAAAATATACGCCTCCCTTATTCTCCTGGCCGTCGCCGCCACCGCGTTTCTCTGGCGGTTGCTCTGTCCGGAAGCTTTCGCCGTTTTCGGGACAGAAGCCGCCCTGTATTTCATTCTCCTGCTTTCCATGGCCGTGCTCGTCTCCATCATTGGGTTTTTTGGAGGCGGTTTGACGTTTCCCGCGGAAAAAAAATAACCTTTTAAAAGGAGGAAAAACTATGACCACTCATGAAAACCGTTCCTTGGTTCCTGCCGCCGTCATCGTCGGCGTCTGCCTGCTGGCGGGGCTTCTCCTTGGGGGATACTTCATCGGAAAAGGCGTCGCCCGCTTCAAGTCGGACACCCGCACGGTCACGGTGAAAGGGTTGGTGGAAAAAGAGGTCAAAGCGGACCAGGCCATCTGGACGTTGAATTTTCGCAGGGCGGGCGAAGACCTGAAAGACGTTCACGCGAAAATCATCGCCGACCGGGACGCCACGATTGCCTTCCTCAA
>JAQVQT010000289.1 GCA_028701435.1 Smithellaceae bacterium
AAACGAAGGATCAGCGCTGGACTGGAAGCGCGCCCAGATCGGCACGTCAACGCCGAGAATCCCGGCACGAATGCCGGTAATTGGCCGGTTCGTGATGAAATCAATGACCAGACCGGAGCTGTGCTCGATATTTTTCGCGTATTTCGCAACGGCCACGGGCAGCAGTGCATGATCGAGCAGATCGAAAGCCAGGGGAAGTCCGGCGGCAAAAATCACAACCGGGGCTGAATAGATCGCCCGGGCGGTTTCTACGCCCGTGACCCGGCGATTTTCGATGATGATTTTTTTTGCTTTTTCATGGAGGTGAATTTCACCGCCCCTGTCGATGTGGCGGCTCAGTGTTTGAAAGATTCCGGCGGAACCGCCGCGCGGCTCTCCAACGCCCACCCCGGCCGCCAGCACGCGTCTCAAAAAGTCGATCACTTCGCCGGCGCTGACCTTATCCGGATCGGGGCACATGATCGTCATCCCCAGAAACGGCAGAAAGGCCTCGACTTCCCGATTGTGGAAGGAGGTTTTATAAAAATCCAGAAGAGTCCGATGATACCAATCCGCCGGATTGGTCTTTTTGATTTTGGCAAACAAGGCCAGAAGCACCAGCCTGGCCCGAATCGACAGCATGGGGGTTTTCAAAAAGCCGATCGGGCCTTCCGGTCTCTCCCAGAGTCTGCCACGGAAAATCAGTTTGCCGTCTTTGGATTCGGGCAGAAAATCGATTTCCTCCCCGAGCCTTTTGAACACCTCGTTGGCGATGCCCTTGTGCGCCAGCCTGTGCGAATGCGCCCCGTATTCCCGAATATAACCTTCTTCATCCCGAAACGATCGGGCGCGGCCGCCAACGATTTCGGCTTCTTCCAAAACAACCACCTTCCAACCGGCGTGGGACAGAAGCGCCGCAGCGCTCATTCCCGCATACCCCGCTCCGATGATGACTGCATCCGGCATAAAATTCTCCATCACAACATCGATCATCCGACAGGTGATCCAAGACGGTTAAAAGAAAATGCAAAAATGAAAATGGACGAGAATGTGTTCCTTCCAGCAATCCGCGATACGAATCAAATTTTGGCGAATCCTCTTTCAAGATCGGCAATGATGTCCTCAACGTCTTCAACGCCCACGGCCAGACGGAAGAGATTGTCCACTATGCCGAGGTCGTAGCGCTGCTCCCGCGTGTAGCGGTGATAGGTGACCGTGGCGGGATGGGTAATCAGCGTCTCCACGCCGCCCAGACTGGGCGCGATGTAAATCATTTGCAGTGAATCCATGAATTTTTTTGCCGCGTCCAGATCTCCTTTGATCGTAAACGTAACGACGCCCCCTCCCCCCTTCATCTGCTCTTGGGCAATTGAATAGTGGGCATGGCTTTTCAGAAAAGGATAATAGGCTTTTTCAATCTTTGAATGCCGCTCCAGGTATTCGGCGATTCTCAGTGCGTTGTCATTTTGCGCTTTCACCCGCAAGGGAAAGGTTTTCAGGCCTCTGAGCAGCAGATAACAGCAATGCGGGTCAATCACGCCGCCCATGGACTTATGAAGCTCACGGACCCTGCTGACCAGCTCTTTTTTTCCCAAAAGCACACCCGCCAGAATGTCGTTGTGGCCCGCAAGATACTTTGTCGCGCTGTGAATCACCAGGTCGATGCCGTAATCCAGCGGCCGCTGGTTGAAGGGCGTGGCAAAAGTGGAATCGATGATGGTGACGACCTTGTGTTTGTCGCCGATTTTCTTGAATTTGACCATGTCAAATACGTTGAGGTACGGATTGGTCGGAGATTCCGAAAAAATAAAACGCGTGTTCTTTTTGACGGCGGCATCCAGAACATCATAATCGCCGAACGGGACGATCGTGCATTCAATGCCGAAGCGCTTGAGATAGGAACGGCAAAATTCCAGGGTTTTCCCGTAGCAATCGTCGGTGATGACAATGTGGTCCCCGGTCTGCACCAGGGCGAGGATGGTCGTGGTGATGGCCATCATGCCGGAAGAAAACATCAACCCTTCCTCGGCGCCGTCCAGCTCCGCCAGACGCCTCTCCGCCACTTTTTCCGTCGGATTGCCGTATCGGCCGTATTCATAGCGCTTTTTATCATTCCTGGTATAGGCTTCGATTTCCCTGCTGTCCTTAAAAGAATAGGTTGAGGACTGGACGATGGGCGTGGTGATCGAGTCGGCATAGCGGGCCCGGTCCTCCCCCGCGTGGATGGACTTTGTAAAAATCGATTCTGATATATTTTTTTCCTTCATAACTTCCTTTCCATCAAGCTGTGTCTTGGATGAACAAGGCTTGCGTTCATTTTGCGGCAGTATAAAAAGAAGGCCTGGCGATGTCAATGGACAATTTCGCGGATCATCGGGCACAGAAGAGGGCCCTCATGGGTATTGACTTTTTTCTCCCGAATCACTAGATTGTCAAAAAAAGGAACCGAACCCTATGCCGATCTATGAATATGAATGCGACAAATGCAAGAAGCAATTCGAAGTAGTCACGCTGAGCCTCAGCGAAAA
>JAQVQT010000290.1 GCA_028701435.1 Smithellaceae bacterium
GCGTCGATCCCAGTCCCAGTCCGGCAATCGATCCGATCAGCAGAAAAATATGCTCCACTTTGAAAGTCGTTCCCGTAAGGCCGTTCACCCATGCGGTTACGGGAGCAACGCCGTAAATCAGGCTGACGGCCGCCACCCAGAGAAGGAGTGTCAGGATAAAGGTCCGCTTCGCACCCCAGGTGTCCTGCAAAATGCCGAAAAGAAGAGCGCCGCCGGCCGCGGTGAATTGCGTGATCACAAACATCAGAATCTGCGTCTTGCCCGTCCACCGGATGACCTGATCTCCGTAAATAAAGGCAAAGGCGATCACGATGGAGAGACCGGCATATGCGAAAAAGAAGGAGGCCAGAAGCACCATCAGGTCCTTGTAATCCCGAATGTCCAGAAACGTTTTTTTGAGCCTTTTGACGCCGACCGAAAAAAAGCTTTCATTCGGCGGCAGGGCTCTGGCGATGGTCCGTTCCCGGACCCAGAGAAACGTTGGAATCGCGGCGATGAGAAAAAACAGACCGGTGGCCGGACCCACCCACCGCAGATTGGAAAAATTTGCCAGCGTGTAAACGCCCGCTCCCAGTCCGAAAATGACGATGGCCGTGGAAACCAGACCGCCCATGTAGCCGAGCCCCCAGGCGTAGCCGGAAATTTTCCCCAGATCCCGGGAAGGGCCCAGCCCCGGAAGAAAGCTGGAGATAAACGCTTCGCTGTAGGAAAAGCCGATGTTGGAAAGAATGATGAGCAGCATGCCCGCCAGAATGTTTCCCGGTCCGACAAAATAAAGCGAAGCGGTGGCGAGCGCGCAAAGCCAGCAGCTTCCCAGAAGAAATTTCTTTTTGGAGCCCGTGTAATCCATAATCGCGCCCAGAAGAGGAGCGGTCAAAAGCACGATCAGGTAGCTGATGGAGATGGAGGCGCTCCACAGGAAATTGCCCCATCGAAATTCCGGTCCGTCTCCGACGATGAGCCGGGGGAAAATGACGCAGAACACCACGGTGATGATTACGGTTGTATAGGATGAGTTGGCAAAATCAAACATGGCCCATCCGAACAGTTCTTTGCGTGAAGCTCTTTTGATTTCCGTCATGAATTTTTCCTTCGTTTGAATGCCGTGTGGCTCAGGACCGGTGGATGAGGGTTCCCACGAGCTTTCCGTTCAGGGCTTTGGTCAGATTTCCCTTTTCCAGACCGTTGATGATTTGAATGGTCCGGATCACCTCGCTGTTTTGCAGAATTTCCAGGCAGGGCCTCTCAAGAATCAGATCGTCCAGGTCGCGTGCCAGGAGTTCCTTCACGCCGATTTCAGGGATAAAGGTTGCCCGGCTGTTTTTCTTGGGATCGTCCGTGTAGAGTCCTCGTTCGTCCTTGACGAAAATGCAGCGCCGGGCGCCGATCAGATCGGCGGCGATCAGCGTGCCGACGTCGGTGCGGTGAATGGGAATGCGCCGCTTGGGCGCGGGCAGGGCGAAATAATCGTAGGGCGGCATGCCGTGCATGACGGGAATGCAGCCCTGGGAAAAGTAGGTGTAGAGCTTGGTGACGTCGTCATGGCCGATTTTGATGCCGCCCCATGGCGTCAGCAGCATGGCGACCAGAAGGGCGTTTTGCTCGGAGATGGAGCTGCCGAATTTGGCGATGACGCCCGTCGGCATGCCCAGTTCCAGGCCGATGGAGTAAATGTGGCGGCTGCGCGTTCCGCCGCCTGTTGTGAGCAGAATCTTGTGCTTTTTCGAGCAGGAGGCGATTTCCCGGACGATGGCCGGCAGCGCCTGCGCTCCCCGGTCGCAGATGGACTGCCCGCCGATCTTGACCACGTTGACATCCGGGAAAAGCCTCTTCTGCGGCGCCACGGTGAGCCCGTCCATAAAGGTTTTTCCCACCAGACTTTCTCCCATCAGTCGGCTTTTGACGTGCAGCCTTCTGCCGTCCCGTTCTCTGACCAGGGCCATCCTTTTTGTCCTCCCGTCAATCCTTGACTTCGACTTCTTCGTCCTTGTCCTTCTTTTGAACTTTGAGCAGCACCAGCTCCGCTCCTACGGCTTCGGCGATTTCTTCGAGCTCCTTTTTCCGCAGGTGATCGCCGTAGAAAGTGATATCCACACCGGCAACCGCCACCAGTTTAAAACGCGGTTTTTTTTCCTTGACGCTGATCTTCAGTCTTTCCCGATAAAAAATCTTTCCGGCCATTTTCATTCCTCCTTTTTCTTGGGTTTTTGCTTGTTTCTTTTTTCTCCGATGCTTTCCCAGCGGCCCGGCCCGGAAGGATTGACGGGCAGGACGGCCTGGCTTCCCCAAAGCCTTGGGCGAAGCCATCCTTTGGTGTGAACTTCATCTTCAAGACGGGGCGTGACGGCGTCCCGGTCTAGGGAAACCACCCGAATGCATTTTTGCGCCAGGGCCGAGACGGAAACGGGATCGGGGAAACTTCGCAGCCCGGAGCATTC
Organism: Smithellaceae bacterium; assembly: GCA_028701435.1. GTDB lineage: Bacteria > Desulfobacterota > Syntrophia > Syntrophales > Smithellaceae > UBA8904. The sequence goes on from JAQVQT010000290.1 coordinate 2,439, forward strand.
AATGAACCTGCCGTACCAGCCGGAAGCGGTCAGCCCCACCGCCGCGGCCGCGCCGATGATGCCGTCA
>JAQVQT010000060.1 GCA_028701435.1 Smithellaceae bacterium
CGCAAACTATCGATATGCTCCGCGCGTTTTTCCCGGGTCGGGGATGTAGCTCAGCTGGGAGAGCGCGGCGTTCGCAACGCCGAGGCCAGGAGTTCGATCCTCCTCATCTCCACCAAGCCTTAATCCAGCAAAGTCCAAAGAAGTACATTAAACCCGCATTCACAGCGGGTTTTTTGTTGCCTGTTGTCCAAAGACGTGCTATAAGATTTATCAACATCCGGCGTTTTTGGGGGTATAATTCCCGAAAATACCCCCAGCACAAAAACAGGATACCCCCAAATGAGGTAATCACATGCCACTGAATGAAACGAAAGTCCGTAATGCAAAGCCGAAAGAAAAACCTTATAAAATTTCTGACAGCGAAGGTCTTTATCTGCACGTCACAGAAACGGGCGGTAAGCTATGGCGCTTCAAGTATCGCTTCGACAGCGATGGCAAGGGGAAAAAAGAAAAGTTACTCGCATTCGGTAAATATCCAGAAGTAAGTCTTCACGATGCTCGACAAAGACGCGACGATGCTCGAAAGCTTTTAGCAAACGGCGTTGACCCCGTAGCTGTCCGTAAAGCCCAGAAGCAAGGTAAGGTTGCGGATACAGAAACCTTCGAGGTAATCGCCAGAGAATGGCATAATAAATTTAAATCAAGATGGACTCAAGGCCACGCGCTTAAAATTATACGCCACTTGGAACTTGATCTTTTTCCATGGGTTGGCGCACGACCAATAAAGGATATTACAGCACCAGAGCTTTTATCAGCATTAAGACGCACGGAATCACGTGGTGCGGTGGATACAGCACACAGATTGAGAGGTATATGCAACATGATCTTTAGATACGCCACGGCCACCGGACGCGCTCAACACAATCTTGCGCAGAATCTGATAGGTTCATTAACACCGTTAAAAAGAAGGCATCTGGCGGCCATTACAGAGCCGAATGAAGTGGCTAATCTTCTCCGGGCAATTGATAATTATCATGGTTCGTTTATTGTTCGATGCGCCCTCAGGCTTTCGCCGCTTGTATTCACAAGACCTGGCGAATTGCGCCACATGCAGTGGGACGAGCTCGATTTTGAAAAATCCGAATGGCATATCCCGGCGCACAAAATGAAACTCCGACAGCCACATATTGTGCCGCTTTCAACACAATCTCTGGAAATCCTAAACGAAATTAAACCGCTAACAGGCAGCGGGGTTTATGTGTTTCCCGGAAGGACATCGGACAGGCCGATGAGCAACAACGCAATTCTGGCCGCGCTTCGGAATATGGGCTACACGGCTGAACAAATGACACCGCATGGATTTCGAGCAATGGCAAGAACAATCCTGGATGAAGTTTTGCAAGTCCGGATTGATCTTATCGAGGCACAATTGGCGCATAGAGTTCTTGATACTTTAGGCAGGGCCTACAATCGCACAAAACACTTACCCGAACGCCGGAAAATGATGCAGACCTGGGCTGATTACCTGGACGGATTAAAGGCCGGCGCAAAGGTGATACCGTTTAGAACGAAAGAGGCATAGGGGGGGGGATAATATGACGATGTTGACGCAAACTTTCAGACGTGGTAAAAAGCACCAGTAACGTGAAAGGGTAAAGGCGATCTTTGCTGCAATCTGACTTCCGGAAAGGCCCTCCGGTTTGCCCACCTCGCCTTTGGGCGTGTTGTGAGGAACATGAGGATCAGTTGGCCGCCCTCCAGATTGCAGCAATTGATATTGAATCATCCGCTCCCAGATCATGACGATAATCGGAGTTATGGTTTGCGTAGGCCGGTGCCATAACCTTAAAGCCCGGCTCATCGGAATTTTTTCTGCTCCCTCAGTGAGACGAGTACGTATAGGCACTTTCATGGTGGACTGAACGCATGGGCGCAAAACATTTAATCCATGTAATCGATGTTGTATATCTGAGCGATTACCGCCTGAGGGTAACGTTTGATGATGGCGCGGTCAAGATAGTTGATCTGAAACCGGAACTTAATGGAGAGATTTACGAGCCGCTTAAGGATATGGTTTTTTTTAAGCAGGTCAGCATAAACCCTGATTTCAAGATACTTTGTTGGCCAAATGATGCTGATTTCGCAACAGACACACTTTACGAAATAGGAGTTGACGTTACCGAAAGGTCTTAGAGGTTCACGCGTAGGCCTGAAAGCAGCGGGATATGCTTCAGGTTCATCGGGAAAAAGAAGGCTCCAACCCCTGGGCTTCTAACTCAGGCAAACTCGGAGTCTTCACGGTTATTTTCGGTCAGGCTGGTGGCTGTTTTGGACGTATTGCCGGGGGTCAGCAATGAAGCATCGGCACTGCCAGACGACCTTTTCTAAATAGAAACTTGTCTGGTATCATGCGGGTTACGGGGTTAGATTCCGTAGCAGCGGGGTGCCCACTCCAGATGAGTTCAAAGGTTGCGGCACTTTCCGGAGGCAAGTAGAGCCCTCTTGATCGTGCCCGTTCGAAGCCTTTTTTATGGAATTGGTTGAATTATCGTTAAATGAGTAAATAAATTAAACACATAAGCAACTTTTTAATTTCCCTCCACCGCCCTAACAAAGTTTACATAAAGTCGCATCAATTGCTTTGTCCGCCGCGGCCAACTCTTTTTCAAGTTTCTGAATTTCGTTCATGTTTATATGGTCCCATGATAAAGGTCTTCCAGAGAAAAACAAAGATCGTAATCGTTCCAGTCTATTTGCCCATCGACTATTTTGAACTGTTGAAACAGTTGAATGTTAAGATACTTGCTGATTTCAGGGTGCGCAGAACGACGTAAAAACGGTTCAAAGTCAATTTCCTGTTTGTGGCCGTCGCTGAATTCGATGAGCAAACGATAACCACCAACATGTTGTGCATTTAATATGTCCACGATCGCACCTGTTTCCTCATCGACTGCGGCCAACTCTGCAAAGATGGCAGGGAAGCCTTTTGAACTTCCCCGCCTGGCTGTTTCTTTTTGGCACCCTGCCTTGTTTTGCCCTCTGGTTGATGTCCTTCCCTATACCACGATAAGAAAATTGATTGTAGGGCATTTTAAAGCGACGTTTATCCGTTCTCGGCTTCCCAGTATTCCTTGACGGCCGCATCCAGGTCCCCGATGATCTTGTCCAGGTCCTTCCGGTGCGCTTCCGGATCGTCAGTGTTCAAAGTCGCCCTGGCCAGGCGCAACTCGAGCAGGGCCTTTTCAACCTTCTCGGTAATCATGCCGGCACCTCCTTCAGTGATTTGAGAATCTCGATATTTTGGAGGCCGCCGACAAGACTTATGGCGTTGCTCACGTCCTCAACAATTTCTTCCAGGATTACGCTCATGCCGCCATAAAGTGCACTGATATCATCATCATCGGCGATATGCGAGAATCCCTCCCCCCGTGCCGCGTAGTTATTTAAAATTTTGAGTACGACGGCTTTCTGATTGCACCGAAAAAGCACATTTTCCACTTCAGAGAGTTCTTTCTTAATTTCTGCCGGTGCTTTCTTCATGCCGTCACCTCCGGTCTGATCCGCTGATTATTCTTTGATTCACCACGTTCTTTATTTAAAAAAGCCTTTCCTTCGGATGTCAGGATATCATTATTTTTGATCCCACTATTATTCACCGGGACTCCCTTTCCATCATCATTTACTTCCAAAGTAATTACATCCATATAAGCATGTATTTCCTCGGAAAGTGCACAAATGGAGCTCGTTAATTTGTCACTCACGTCATAGGCCCTGTTAGCCTGCATGGTAATTATTTCATCTTTGTCTGCATCGCCATTTTGGACAGCGTCGCTAAGGCTTTTACTGATTTTCAACACTTCGGTCACTGATTCTAAACAACAAGCAGAGAGAGAAGTACTTTTTTTGACAAGCGCAAATCCGGCATCATAAAGACGGTTGTATTCTGTCTTGCTAATCATATAAGCGGCTGGTGATTGTCGCTTGTCGATGGCCTTCCCGTTTGCGCTTATAAGCTTAAAATTTGCGCCCGATAACGAAAGTATCTGTTTTGCTGGTACCGTGTTCTTTTGATTTTTTGCCATATTCAATTCTCCTTTATAAAAAAGGCCATGGAACGCTTACGCTCTTACGAAGCGCCGGGGCCTTACGGCTGACCGATTCCATGACCAGATTTAAGTTTACGCCACAAACAAAAATAGCCACTATCGGGTGACCTCCGCGTAAGAATTTAAGCAGCTTCACCATACACCATCCAGAATCCTTGTCAAGGATTACTTGCAACTAAAAATCAGTTTGCGTTTTGTAATACTTTCTGGCATAAGAAATCCATGAACGCGAAACAGAAAAAGACCATGGCCATGATCTTTGAGAAGCCAACAAGATCGGATATCCATTGGCGGGAAAGTGTTTCGTTGCTTCTGGGGATCGGCGCCACCATGAAAGAGGGGAAGGGGTCTCGTGTAAGGTTCAGGTACAGTGATTACAGTCTTCATGTTCATGCACCGCACCCGGGAAAGGTCATAGCGAAAGGCGCGGTGGAGGCTATACGGGAGTTTTTGACAGACATAGGAGTTGCACCATGAAGAATATTTTACAGCACAAAGGGTACACCGGGAATGTTCAATTTGATCAAGATGATATGCTTTTCTACGGTCGCGTCATAGGGATGAGAAAGGCTATTATCGCCTACGAGGGAAAGACCGTTGACGATCTTGTGAAGGATTTCCAGGCCGGCGTTGACGATTATCTCGATATGTGCGTCGAAGAGGGCAAGGAACCCGAAAAACCCTTTAAAGGAACATTCAATATCCGTCTCGATCCTGACCTTCATGAGAGACTCGCAAAGGGCGCCTTAAGTGAAGGCGTCACGCTCAATGCTTATATCAAAGACGTGCTGGCCCATGCCGTTGAACATTCTGGCGCTTAACTCGTTGCAAAGCCTTATCAATACCTGCTCGCAAAACTTCCGTGTCAAAGCCTAAGCGCTCAGCCACTGCCGGGAAAAACAGGGTGTCGTGAAAAAGAAAATCTCGGGCGTGATAATCATCCTCGCGCCCGGATTTTGCGGTTTCAAACGCATCCTGCGTGACAGCCAACCAAAGCCGGTAACATCCGTCATCATTAGTGCTTGACCGGTTGTATGTGGCAGCATCCTCATGGTCGAGATCATCCAAAAAGGAATCAATCATTATCGCCAAGTCGCTGCGATGTTATCGCGGTTAAGCATGACCTTGGTTGAGATCGAGAGGCTTACTTCCGCCCTGATCAGGTTGCCGAACCTGTCTCGCTCCTTATCCAGGGGTACAGACATGGACTCGATCACGCAATTTGGGATCATCATGCGGCGGCCGATATTGAGTATTACGGGGCGCGGGATACGCCCTGAAGGGGTAGCGCTCTTTAAAAAGCTCATAACGGGGCCGTCGCCTTCTTGTCCGGCCGATATTTCAGGACCCATCATTTTCTCTAATTCGCGCAGCGGTTCCATAACTTCCCGGAAAGCATCGTTAATGGCATAGAACGAAAGGGTCAGATTAAAGGTATGCGGTCTGTTCCCTTCCCAAATTTGCGTTGACGAAAGCGTGGTGACGGATGTTTTCTCGGTTGTCGCCTGAAGAAGCCCGCCTACTTTCTCAAACATTCCCCCGAGGGTGCTTTGCTCGAAGGGGCTGTTCCAGTTGGCCTGCAATGCCCGGGAAGTTCCCGGACCTATAAGACCAACAACGCAAACACTTATTTTGCTTTCCTTGTCCGGCTGGGCTATCCACGCCTTCAGGTATGGGCTGATTTTTTTGTCATTGTTGCCGTAAAATTCGAGCGCTGCCGCACCTGCTTTCTGCTCCAGTTTGTCCTGTGCATCCTCTCCCTCTCTCTGCCAATCTCCCACCTCAATCATTCGCGTACCCCCTCTTTTGGATCTTGATCTTGGATAAACTGCGCGTAATCAGCGCGAAGAGTCCGCCACATTGTTTCCCGCGCCGTTCCCTGGTCGCGCTGAATCAATTCGTCAAGGTTTTTTAACGCCCAGGCTTTCAGGTCCGACTTCCATCGTTGGAAACCTTCAAATATTTCTTGTGCCGATTGCGGCGGGCTATTTAATAACGCCTGTGCCGCCTCTTCGATCATGGTTTGCTGAATATTTTCCATTTTTTAACCTCTCCTTGTTTTTTTTACACCCTGTCGTAAGCCATGAGGGTCAGCATCGTGTCGTCAAACTCGGTCCGGATCTGCTGAACACCGCCACCGGCCTCTTTGCCGCTCATCATCTTGGTCATCATGGCAATCAATTTATCCATACCCGGAGCTGAGGCCGCGCTCTCTCCGCTCGCGCCCGCGGCGGCGCTCGCAACCTTGGCCGCTTTCGGCTGATCATCAACTGACGGTTGAATGCGTTCCGGCTGTTGGACTTTCGACGGCCCTTGCACCGCCACGGCTTCGGCCATAGGAGCCACCGGAGACGACATGGCGCCGCCTTCAACCGGCTTCGCCTCGAGGCTTTTTGCGCCGCCTCTTGCTGCAAGCCGCGTCCGGGTCTTTGTAAAGACTCGTTTTCGTATATCGGCCACTGGGGTTGCAGTCGCTGTGGCAATCGGTGCAGGTTCCGGCGTTTTCATTGCCAAAGTGGAAGCCTTTTCACGAACTGACTCTCCCTCGACAACGGGCTCAACGGACGGTGACTTTTGGGCAATGGCTGTTCCGCCGATAATGCCACCCGACGCCGAAAGCGCCTTCGTGATGGCGTTTTCCTTTTCGTACCTGCCTCCCGCACCGGCCATAGAGCGAAGCTGCTTGGCTTCACCCTCCGCTTTGCGAGCGCCTTTTTCATCGCCTTTGGCTCTACGTTTCCGGGCGGAGACCTCTTTGTTTGCGGCAACGTTATTGACATATTGCTTACGGGAAGCTGTCAAGGCGTCAATCTGATCGGTGGCCGGAGCTGCCTCGACGGTGCCATGTTTTTTCACCAGTTCGGCCTGAGCGCTGGCGAGAATCTTCTTGTTGCCGGCCGGACCGTGGTTTACGCTTTGCGAAATCAGAGCTTCGCGTATGCCAACGTCTTCGGTTTTAAATCCGCCCTTGACGGCCTTGGCAATGACCGGCGCTGACATTGTTTTTGCAACATAGGTGTCTTGCTCTTCCCCGAAATTTTTGTCTTTAGAGGCGATCTCTTTCCATTTCTGATCGAAGGCCGGAGTACCGGGCGTCAGCCCTTTGAATTCCTTGGCATGACTCGACTGCTTGACAAACTGTGCAACCGGTGACTTATCCCCGCCTGCAGAAGCAAGTTGCTTATTGCCATACGAAGCGCCACCTGCATCGTTTTTGCCGGTGCTGATTGTCCCGGCGCCACCCTTGCCCGATTCAAATGCGGTGGCCACCGTGCCGGGCTTTATTGGCATACCCGTAACAGAGTCAACCTTAAATTCTTGCAACCCTTGCGCCTTGCGCCTCTCGTTCATTTTCTTCATGTTTTCGCGATTGATGCGATTTACTTCATCTTCGTCGGCGTCCGTGTTGCCCAGGTCGATGCCAGAGATCCTTTTAATAAGCGCGTTAAAAGCGTTGTTGATATCGCTTTCGCCCGTGGTGATGGCTTGTGCAACCTGGCTCAGTGCATATGCGGCCGCTGCCCCGGCCACCACAATGCCAGCGCCACCAGCAAGGGTAGCCAGGGGAAGTTTAGACAAAAGACTGCCGCCACCCCCACCGGGCATCTTGGGCATTCTCTGAGCTACCGGAGACTGACCCTTTTTCAAGGCCTTCCTCCGCTTCTCTTTTGCGGTTGACCCGGGTCCTGTTTTTCGAATAGAAGGCAGGCCCATGCTTTCGCCGGTCTCGCCCTTGCCTCCCTTCAGAATGGCCTTGATCAGCTCTTCGTGGCGCTTCTCGTCTGATTTATCGCCTTTCATTATCGCGGAAATAATCTCATCAGATCCATCACTCGGAGCGTCGCCTTGAGCAACAAGCTCAGACTGTGTATAGTGTGAGCGATAGGCGTCTTTGATGTCGGCAATTTTTGCGTCTGTGGCAGGTTCTTTGGGCGAAATTCCCGCTTTCCGCATCGCCAATTTTGTAACCTTGCCGATCATTCCATCTTCATCGCGTGCGGAATCAACAGCCCCTTTGATCTCCATGGCGGCCTCAAAAAAGGGACCCCCCGCCGCACGTCCCGCCGCCTCTTCCAGGGTCCCGGCATTGGATGCAAGTGTGCTTTCCCCCTTTCCGCCGATCCCCTCAAAACCATTCTTCAGGGATTGCAGGATGGAGCTTCTCTCTGACTTGTCGCCTTGCTCGGCTCTCGCCTCCTGGGATTTGCTTTTCCCGACAAAGCGCCCGCCCTTGTCTCTGACCGTCTCCTGCGTCTGAATCGGAGCACTTTCTTTCGCGCCTGTCTCTTTCGGCTCCACCGGCCTGGCTTCGGTCTGCTTTTCGGGGGCTACTGCCTCCGCTGCCGCGGTCGCCTCTTCGCGGGAAACTCGCCGGGCAGTGACGGGGCGTTCATGACCCTTTTCGCCTTCCGGATCATTGGCCTTACCCTTCGGCGTGGACCTCTCACGGCGGCTCAGCGGAGCGGTCCGTGTGATCGATCCCTTGGCGGTGATCGCCCTGGTCTCAGATCCAGAGAGCTTAATTTTTTTCAGGATGGACGTATTGTCCTCAATCCGCCCAAGGATTGCGTTTGTAGCCTTGCTGGATGTCTCAAGCTTGGAGCTTATGATTGCGCCGAATTGTTCGATGAGGCTGTCAGGGCCGGCAAGAGGTGCCGCAGATTGGGCAGTTGCTGCCGGCGCGGATCGCGTTGTGTCGTTCATAGGACAAGTCTCCCGGTTTCTTTTATTTCCGCGAGCTTGGCACGGAATTTGTCCAGCATTCGCGTAACCCCGCGGCCGTCCTTATCGCTAAAAAATGGCCCCATGAACGTGATATGAGAAGCAGCAGGCTTGCAATCGGCAAGCCGGAGCAGGCCGCTACCAAACGGCCCTGCCTGTACAAAACCGCCTGAATTTGACGGCCCTTTTTTTGCCCATTTCGCATTGCGATCCCGAAGGGTGATCTCCTCCAAACGCCCCGGCTGCAGGCGTCCTTCGATTTCGCCGAAATCAAATGATTGTTTTGCCGCAAGCTTGATGGCACGATGCCCTTGCAGGGCGCTTACCTCGCCCTCGCTAAGCGCCAATCCCCGCTTAGCTTTGCGGGTGAGCTCTTCAAAATCATATTTCACGGATTCCATTTTTATAATCCTCCTTTTTGCTTGAAATAAATCTCGTCTTCTTCCGACGTAGTGACCCCGCTGCGTTCTTCCTGGCGACGAATTTCACGTAATTGCCGTTCATCTTTTTTGATCCTGTCCTGGAGCTCACCTTTTTTAAATTCTCTGTGATCGAAATATGTTTTCACTTGCTATCTCTCCTCTCGATTGATTTTTGCTCTGCGTCAGGGCCAAAGGATTCCACGTCCTTTAATTCTTCTTTCAACAGCCTGACGTCCTCCTGCCGTTCCGGAACCCAGTTTTTTTCCTGTTCATTTATTTTGGACATTTGCTCCCTATAGAGGCGCTCTAACTCTTCGTCCTTGACCTGTTCGGGCAGATCGGGCGGCGGAGGTTCCGGTTGGATCTTCGATAATTCTATTCTCAAAATCTCTGGCAGCGGGAGCCCCAACAGGCTGATGCGATATCCCGCCTCCCTGGCCGTCATTTTTTCGGAAAGAACGCCATTTAAAAGGATTTCAACATCCTTGGAAACCGCGGGCGTCGTGTCACTGAATAACTTGAGATATCTCCCCAGCAACTCAAGATTTTCCCTTTTGCCGGAGAGCTTGAATTTGATTTTCTTGATGGGTTTTGCTCCATCTCCAGCCCCCTCAATGCCTTCTTCAAAACTCAATTCCTGAATTGCGGTTGCCTGATCGCGTGTGATCTTTGAGAGATCAACGTAGGCAGTTCCATCTTTTTGAACGGTTATGTAATCAAACATGTTGGAAAAGGCCATCTTTGCAATTTCGCGCAAAACTGTGCGTATTCCGACGCAAGTCGCCACTCGATTCCGATTCATTCCGCCACCTGATTCCGATTTAAGTCGCCACCGGATTCCGAAGCATTTCGCCACCCCCTGGGAGGTGAGGAAAGGACGCTGGATA
>JAQVQT010000061.1 GCA_028701435.1 Smithellaceae bacterium
CGGAAAACTTCACGCGTTCCGCATACGCCCCAATGATCAAGGCCGGTGTGATGATGGCAAACATCGCCTGAAAGATCATAAAAACCGAGTGGGGAATGGTTTTAGAATAATCCGGGTTCGGCAACGCGCCCACGCCGGAAAGCCCGATCCAGTCCAGGTTGCCGATGATGCCGTGGAAGGAAGGACCGAAGGCCAGCGAATAGCCGAACAGCATCCATTGCAGAGAAATGACGCACACGATGATAAAGCACTGCATCAAAATGGAGAGCACGTTCTTGCGGCGAACCAACCCCCCATAGAAAAATGCCAGTCCCGGTATGGTCATCAACAAGACCAACGCGCTGGCGGTTAAAACCCACGCTGTATCTCCAGAATTCATCATCAGTACCTCCTTTAAATTTTTCGTTCGGATTTCCTTAGCGCAAGGATGATGCCAAACCGACTGATGATCGATTAATACTTGAACATATTAAGTTTTTTCCAATAAGCCGACACTACAAAATAGAACAATATTGTTCTATTTTGTAAATCGCAAACTAAAATGTTGGTTCTGTTTTTTTGCCGGATGAACCTTGATGGCAAAGTGGAGGTTCAAAAATGTTCTGTTTTTTTGGCTCAAAAGAAGGGTCGAACGGAGCGTTTTGATCATTACTATTTTGTCGTCGCGAGGAGCACAAGCGACATGGCGATCTCTTTACGGATTGTTGCCCAAATACCCTTTTCGCTTGCCTGAGAGCGTTTTGTATAAATCTAAGGCTCGCTTCAGGCAATGACAAAACTCGCCTTCGGCTCAAACAGTTGTCATTGCTGATCTTTCGCTTCGCCAAGATTTATATAACAAAACACTCTTAACCTGAAGGTCACAAGCAATGGCCGCTCAAAGGGATATCGTTTGGGCAACAGCCAACAACCCGCATAAATATTAAAGCAACCACCCCGCAGCAATCTACTGATAATTACCGCTCGTCCCGCCAAAGCGGGATAAATTTTTTATGGCACAAAAATTGATTTAATTTTGAATCGGCAGGTTCAAATTTGTTGAATGAATGGCAGATGGATCGCCCAGGACATGGCCTTCTTTCTTCAAGTTCTTGTTAATGCTTGCTATTTTAAAAATTCAAGGAATTTGCGCAGCCGGTAACAAATTCAATAATCCGGTATAAAACGTACAAATTTGTTCCATCAAGAAAAAAACAGGGAGAAGAGCATTATGGCGCCTTACGCACAGGTCAGCACAGGCATAAACGGCCTGGATGAAATTCTGAATTATCTGCAAATGGGCGACAACGTCGTCCTTCAGGTTGATAACATTGAAGACTACAAAAAATTTGTCGATCCCTATGTCAAGGCAGCCCTGGCCCGCAATCAGCGTCTTGTTTATATGCGCTTTGCCAACCATACCGCCCTGCTTTCGGCCAGCCCCAGCATCAAAGTTTATAAACTCAATGCAAATCAAGGGTTTGAATCCTTCTCCACCGAGGTCCACAACATCATCCGCGATGAGGGCCGCGACGTGTTTTACGTTTTTGACTGCCTGTCCGATCTTCTTTTGGCCTGGGCGACGGACCTGATGATCGGCAACTTCTTCGTCATCACCTGCCCCTACCTTTTTGAATTAAATACGGTGGCTTATTTCGCCATTCTTCGCAGCCGCCACTCTTTCAAGACCGTGGCGCGCATTCGGGAAACCACACAGGTGCTGCTCGATGTTTATAACAACAACGGCCAAATCTGCGTCCATCCGCTGAAAGCCTGGAAGCGCTATACGCCGACCATGTTTCTGCCGCACATCATGGAAGGCGGGAAATTTGTCCCGATTTTAAACAGCGCGGACGCCGCTAGCATCCTCCACTTCATGACCGACAAAAACACCACCAGCGGCGTGCGCAATCTCGATTACTGGGATCGTATTTTTCTTAAAGCCGGCGCCATTCTGGAAAATCCGGACGCCTTGCAGGAAAAACAGGATATGGTGGAAACGCTTTCCCGCGTTATGATCGGGCGGGAAAAAAGAATCCTGGCCCTGGTCAAAGAATATTTCACGCTCGAAGACCTGGTGGAAATCAAGAAGCGACTCATCGGCACGGGATTCATCGGCGGCAAATCCGTGGGCATGCTGCTGGCGCGCAACATTCTGCGCAAAGATCCGTCACAGGACTGGCAAGCCGCGCTGGAAATGCACGATTCTTTCTACATCGGCTCGGATATTTTTTACTCCTACATGGTGCAGAACGGCTGGTGGAAACTTTTGATGGCGCAAAAAACCGATGAAGGCTATTTTGAAGTCGCCTGCGAACTCAAAAGCAAAATGCTGCACGGCGTTTTTCCCGATGAAATCAAGGAACAGTTTCAGCTCATGCTGGAATATTTCGGCCAGGCGCCGATTATCGTCCGTTCCAGTTCGCTTTTGGAAGATGCCTTCGGCAACGCTTTTGCCGGAAAGTATGAAAGTTATTTCTGCATCAGCCAGGGAACCCCCGAAGAACGATACCGGCATTTCGAGGAAGCCGTCCGCAAAATTTTCGCCTCCACCATGAATGAAGACGCGCTCACCTACCGCCTGCAGCGCGGCATGGCAAATCAGGACGAACAGATGGCGCTGCTGGTACAGCGGGTCTCCGGATCGCACAGCGGCGAGTATTTCTTTCCCGGTCTGGCGGGCGTCGGCCTGTCCTATAATACGTTTGTCTGGCAAAAGGGCATGGATCCAAAGGCCGGCATGCTTCGGATCGTCTTCGGACTGGGAACGCGCGCCGTCAACCGCGTGGAAAACGATTACCCGCGCATTGTCGCGCTCGATGCGCCGCTTGTCAAACCCTACGCCAAACAGGCGGACATCAAGCGATTCTCCCAGCATGAAGCGGACGTCCTGAATCTGCGCGACAACGAATTTCAGACACTGCCGACCGCCGAGTTGCTCAGCGAGGACCTGGTGGCGCACTTGAATTTAATTGTCGAATACGACACCGCCGCGGCCGACTATTTGCGTTCGGTGGGAAGAGACGCTAAAGACGCCTGGATCATCACCTTCGATGAACTTCTTTCCGCCACGCCGTTTGCGAAAACCATGTCCCGGATGCTCAAGACCCTGGAACGGGTTTACCGCTATCCGGTGGACATTGAGTTTACCGTCAACTTCAACGCCGAGGGAAACCCCCGGATTAACCTTCTGCAATGCCGTCCCTTCCAGACCAAGGGCCATTACAGCCGCGTGGAATTGCCGGAAAAAATCAGCAAATCCAAAATTCTGCTGAGACAGGAAGCCAATTTTATGGGCGGCAGCATTTATCAGGCCATCTCCCGCATCATTTACATCGATCCCAAAGGATATGCCGGATTGAATCTTTCCGAAAAGCACGAAGTGGCGAGACTCACCGGCAAATTGAACAAGCAGATCGGAAAACGTGAAGCCATGCCGACGATTCTGTTCGGACCGGGACGTTGGGGGACCACCACGCCGGCGATGGGTGTTCCGGTCACCTTCTCGGAAATCAACAATATTACCGCTATCGGCGAAATCGCCTACCAGGACGGCTCCCTGATCCCCGATCTATCTTTCGGAACGCATTTTTTCCAGGATATGGTGGAAATGGATATTTTTTATATGGCCATCTACCCCGAACAGGACGGCGTTGTCTTCAATGCGTCCTGGATCAAAAAACAGCCGAATATTCTGGAGAACCTGATGCCGGATGACACACGGTTTGCCGATGTGGTCCGCGTCTGTGACGTCCGCGCGCAGGATTTACGCCTGATGTCGGACATCGTTACCCAGAAGATGATCTGTTTTATGGGAAAATAGTGTGGGACGAAAGGACTTTATGATCCGCAAAAAAATACTGCGCATTCTGAACGATGTAATTTCTTTTCTCTTCCAGTGCCGGATTTACATCGGCCGCCTTCCGATCGATGCCGAAGCGCCCGCGCTTATTTTTTTCCCGATCCAGGCGGACCGGCTCAATTGCGGCTTTGCCGGTTTAATGACCTGCCGTCTGCCGGCCGCAATCCCGGAAAATCCGGCTGATCAAAACATCGCCCGCCTGTGGGAAAAAGTCAAAAGCGCAGGCCGGAATATCTGCGGGCAATACCTGGGCGGCATGGAAACCATCAACGCCATGGACAAAACCGTATCGGAACTCAAACGCGAGGAGATGCAGGAATTGCTTTTTTTTGATGCCGAGCGAACCTACCGCCTGTCGGAACTGGCCGGCGAAATGAAGCAATTCATCGCCAAGGAGGAATCCTGGCTGGAAGGTCAGGCCGCCTTCATCGACTCCGTTGATCAGGAGGTCATCAACAGCCGCCTTTTGATGCTTAAGGATCTCTGCTGGATGCTGGAAAAAGATGTTTTGGCCAATCTGCCGCGCGTGCCGGCTCTGACCGGCGCCGAAACAAACTCGGATCTCACGCCCGCCGCCTTTCGCAAATACAGGAAAATCAATTTACTGCTCAACGCTCTGGACCGCCTGGAGGTGCGGGGCCGCGACTCGGCGGGCATTGAGCTTTCATTCCTTGTCCATCCTGAAACAATGCAGGACGTTATCCGGCGGATTCGGCAAAACGGTTTAGATCAGGATTACCAGTTGCGAACGCAGGCCGGTGATCTCCTGAACACATCCATTTCCGCCTCGACGGACCAGGGCGCCCTGCCGGGAGGCGCCTGCGTTACTTTTACCTATAAAACTTTTTCCATTGTTGGAGAACTGGGGCGCAATGTCGCGGACTTGAGAAGCATCATCGCGCAGGATCGCATCCTGCAATGCTTTGCCGACGCCGAAACAACGCTTGAAACGGCGCTGACGCATACCCGCTGGGCATCCGTCGGCTCGATCACGGAGGAAAATTGTCATCCGCTCAACAACCATTCCCTTCGCCGTTCACCACCCTTTTTCCCGGCGTATCCGGGCGGTCAGGCGCACATTCATGCGGTGCTGAACGGAGACATCGACAACTATGCGGCGCTTCGCCAATCCCTGGAAAAGCAGGGCGAACTGATCGCCGAACGAATCACCACCGACACCAAAATTATTCCGCTGCAAATCGAAAAATATCTGCAGGAGAATCATCATCTGGCGGAAGCCTTCCGTCTGGCCGTCAATGATTTTCAGGGATCGCATGCCATCGCCATGACAAGCCACTTGGAGCCAGGCAAAATGTTTCTGGCGCTCAAAGGCAGCGGCCAGTCCATTTACGTCGGCATCAGCCCCGATCAATACATGTTTTCTTCCGAACTTTACGGCGTGGTGGAAGTCATGCCGGGATTTCTCAAAATGAACGGCGAGGACGGCGGCCAGATTTTCATCCTTGACGCCGCGAAGGGGAAGGGCGTCCGGGGCATTGCCGCCTGCCGCTACGACGGCACGGCGATTGAACTGACGAACGGACTTTTGCAGACAGCGGAGATGACCACCCGCGATATCGACCGCGGCAGCTACCCGCATTATTTTCTCAAAGAAATTTCGGAAGCCGCCTTGTCCGTTAAAAAAACGCTGCGCGGCAAATACCGGATCTCTCAGGAAGGTCCATCTCCGGCGCAGGTCATTTTTAACATGGGCCCGGATATAATTCCCGCGGCGGTGCGCACCGCGCTGCAAACCGGCGGCATTAAAAAAATCACGGTCATCGGCCATGGCACAGCGGCCGTCGCGGGCCAGGCGGTGGCCGATGCATTATCCCATTATCTCGAGGGCGCGCCCCTCCAGATCCATGCCCGCGTCGCTTCGGAATTAAGCGGCTTTGGATTGAAAGACGATCTGGCCGACACGCTGGTCATTCCCATCACGCAGTCGGGAACCACCACCGACACCAACCGGGCCGTGGCGATGGCCCGGGAGCGCGGCGCGCATATTATTTCCATTGTCAACCGCCGGCAATCGGACATCACCGCCAAATCCAGCGGCGTATTTTATACCAGTGACGGACGCGATATCGAAATGTCCGTCGCCTCCACCAAAGCCTTTTACGCCCAGATTGTGGCCGGCCAGGTGCTGGCGCTTTTCTTTGCTCAGCTTCTGGGCGTTCGGACCGACGACGAAATCGCCTCTAGTCTGCGCCGCCTGGAATCCGCTCCACGCCTGATGGATCAAATTTTCGCCGGACGAGACGCCATTGCCGGCGCGGCGCAAAAGGCCGCCGACAAAAAATTCTGGGCGGTCGTGGGCAGCGGCCCGAATAAGGCGGCGGCCGATGAAATCCGCATCAAACTCAGCGAGCTTTGCTATAAAACGATTTCATCCGACATTATCGAAAACAAAAAGCATATCGATTTATCCGCCGAACCGCTCATCCTGGTGTGCGCCTCCGGCAATCCGGAAACGGTGATGGAAGATGTCGTCAAGGATGTGGAAATTTTCAAGGCGCATCAAGCCGCGATCATCGTGATCGCCGACGAGCAGGATTCCCGGTTCGATGCCATTGCCGACGCCGTTTTGGCCATACCGGCGGCGTCCGCGCCGCTGCCGGTTATTCTCAATACGATGGCCGGTCATTTGTGGGGCTACTACGCGGCGCTGGCCATTGATGCGGAAGCGCAGATTTTCCGCGACTTCCGCGGCCGCCTCGCGGCGGAATTGACGCAAAGAACCAAACAGAAGTTTTCCATATTCGACATGATCGCCGATGATGCTCTTCACCGGATCATTCACGAATTTTACGGGCAGTTCAATGCTTATCGCCGGCGCGGCGCGTTCGGCGTTCTGGGCGGCAAAACGCTTACCGACCTGATGCTCCTGATGAAATATGCAGCCGGCAAACTTCCGCTGCAGGAAATTCGGCAGGACTTCAACAGTGAAAAGGACCTTTTTTCGCCGTATGATCTTCTGGATGTAACGCTGGGCACGGCGATCGACGAACTGACCCGTCCGATTGACGCCATCCGGCATCAGGCCAAAACGGTCACCGTCGGCACCAGCCGCAAAGAAAAGGAACTGGAAGGCGTTATTTTTAACCTGCTGAAAAGCCTGAAGTTTACTTTAAAGGATTTGGCCTATCGGGAAATTCTGACGATCAAGCGCATTCAACCGGCCATTGCGGCGGTCAGGGGCTACACGATTTATGATATCCACCATCTTGATGAAAAGGGCCATCCGGCGGAAGGCTCTATGATTGCCATCCGGTCTAAAGGCGGCGTGGCCGCGAACATGAAATCGCGGGCCGATCTTCCCACGGAGCTGATGGGCGTCAAACGAACCATTGTCAGCACCGGCCATGTTTATCTGGGCCGGGGCAAAACAGACGGCGCCCCCATTATGATCATCCCCTCAAGCAAAACGGAAACCGGCGTCGTGAACCTGATCCTGGTTCACATCCGCTTCAGTGATGTCCTTAATATGACTGAGAAAATTGCCGTATTGGGATACCGGTATCATGACATCCGCAATCTCGTTGATGAATACAACCTCATCTGGAACGACCGGTATCTGGAAAACTTTTCTTTGGAATCGCTTTTCAGCGAACCGATCGAAGTCATTGCCGGACAAATCAAATCCCTGTTTACCGGGCGGGAAAACGACGAAACCTGACGACGGAGAAGATCCCCCGAAAAATCACGATGGGAATGATGACCGTTCTCTGTTAAGATGGCACTGATTCTCAGGGGAGCGCCATGGAAACTTTTCTCTCCATCGCGGTGGGGATCGGGCTGGCCGCGGCCTGCGGTTTTCGAGTCTTCGTCCCCCTGCTTATCCTCAATCTGGCGGCGACAGGCGGAGCGTTGACCCTGCCTTCTGGCTTTGCCTGGATGGGAAGTCACACCGCGACGGTCGCTTTTGCCGTCGCGACCGCAGCCGAAGTCATCGGCTACTATTTTCCCTGGTTCGATCATGTGCTGGACACGATTGCGACACCCGCGGCGATTGCGGCGGGAACCCTGACCACAGCAGCCTTCCTGACGGACGTTTCACCGTTTCTCAAATGGACGACCGCACTGATCGCGGGCGGAGGCACGGCGGGCCTGATTCAGGCTTCGACAGTCTTTTTGCGTGCAAAATCTTCCCTGGCAACCGGCGGGGCAGCCAATCCCCTCTTCTCCACGATGGAAGTGGCAGGCGCGGTGGTCACGGCGATCCTGGCGATTCTGCTGCCTCTTGTCTGTATTGTGCTTGTGCTGATCTTCTGCGTGTGGGCCGCAAGAAAAGTGATTCGATTTTTTCTGAAAAAAAACAAAGCCGGGACGCAAAGCCCCTGAAGCAAAACCGGTCCGGGCTCACCGGAAAGGTTTGCATAATACACATCCGTCATTGCGGTGAGCCGAAGCCCTGAGCAAAGCGAAGGGGTAGCGAAGCAATCTCATAAATTATGATATTTAAAGAGATCGCCACGTCGCTTCCGCTCCTCGCGATGACAAGATATTAATGATGCAAAGCTTTCCACCGGTGAGCAGCGCCTGAAACAAACGCTTTTGCCTCTCACCCCTTCCGGCCGTAAATGTCCACGCGGCAGCACTCTTTAAATCCGGCCTGCTCATAGACGGTCAAACCATCCGGCGAGGATTGAAGCGATGCATAGCGGGCGCCCGCCGCCCGGGCATGATACAGCGTCGCCAGGACCAGCTTTCGGCCGATGCCCCGACGGCGATACTCGCCAAGCGTCGTGATGAAGTAGAGGCCCGCGGCATTACCTGCCACAAAAAGCAGGGAGGCAGCCACGGGTCTGCCGCCGTCAAACGCCAGAAAGGCTTTTTGTGAAGAGTCGGGGCCGAGAGAAAAGGCACCGGCAAAGCGATCATAAGAAGTCCGGTCGCCTTGTGAAAAATCAAATCCGGCAAAGGTCACCTCTTGCCACAGCGCCAGATCTTCCTGATTTTCAACCCGGCGGACTATTGCCGCCGGTTCTTGAAGCGGCAAAGCGCTCAGGTCCGCCAGCAGGCACGGCATATTCAGCAGATGCACGTGGCCTGTATCTTTGAGCAGCCGAATCGTTTCCGCGGTTTTGGCGCGGGGAAATACCCACCACCAGTAGGGCAGGGACGCCGTTTCATAATATTTTTCAACCTGCCGGACCCATGGCGCGTCTTCCTGCGTCAGGGGCGATTCGCTCCAGGCCATGTTCAGATCGGCCGAGGCGATCCCCGTCTGCATCGCCCGGACCGGGCCAAAAACGTCAAATGTGTTTTGGAGGCCGCCCCAATGGCGGCAAACGGCAAAAAAAGTATCTTCAATGACGCGGACATAAGACATGGGGATTACGAGGCAATACGCGCCAGCTTCATCCAGCTTACGTTTTTCCAGACGGAATCAGCGGCGGAAGATTTTTCGGCGGTGGGGTTCAGACCGCATTTCAAAGCAAAATACCGGTGAAAGGCCAGCGAGCCGGTTAACTCGGGATGAAAAACCGTGACTAAAATACGGTCATTTTCGGCGGCGGCGATATAATCGTCCATTCGGAGCAGAACGTGAACATCTTCTCCCGCGCGAAGAATTTTCGGCGCGCGGATGAAGGTTAAAGGAACCGGCTCCTCGGAGACGGCTCCAATAAACGCTTCACTTTTAAAGCTGTCAAGCTGGCTGCCAAAGCCGTTGCGTTCGATTTCCACGTCGATCAGGCTCAGAAAGGCTTCTTCGCCGACCACTTTGTCGGCCAGTAAAATGGCGCCGGCGCATGTGCCCCAGATCTTCATGCCGCGGCTGTGATGCTGGAGAATAACCTCTTTCAGGTCAAAGATGGTCAAAAGCCGCGCCAGACAGGTGCTTTCGCCGCCGGGAATGATCAACCCGGCAAGATCGGAAAAATCCGGCGCCTGTTTGACTCGCTTAAAGGGAAGCCCCAGTCTTTCCAGATGCTCCAGGTGCTCGTGAACACCGCCCTGCAAATCCAGAACACCGATGATTCCCGGTTCATCGCCCACTAAACGCACTGACATAACAAATACTTACCAGCCTCGCTTGGCCAGAATCTGCTCGGGCGGAATCTGTCCGATTTCCAGACCCGGCATGGCCT
>JAQVQT010000062.1:0-1507 GCA_028701435.1 Smithellaceae bacterium
ATGTTGGCCGTCCCGAAGTTAAAGACGGACAGCTTTACTTCCTGTGCGTGGAGGATTCCCGTTTCCGCAAGGAGCATCAGCAAGAACAAAACAGCGCCGGCAAGAATTTTCTTCAGCAAGATCGGTCTCCGTATTAATTGAATTCGTTGATCAGTTCGATCAGCTCCGACGCTTTCTGAGAAATCGGCGTGGAGATGGTCTTCAATTTTTCATCGAAAATGGCATCCGTGTACCGTTCCGTGGCCGCCTCGTAATTGCGGCGTTTCTGAAGGTCCTGACCCTTGTTGAAGTATTCCACTTCCAGGCTCTGGAAATGCTTCAGAACATTGCGGCCCATTTCCGCGATTTTCTCTTTGGCCAATTGATCCAGCACTTCGCCTTCCGTCGGCAGCTCCAGCGGATCCGCTTTGATGCCGGCGATATTCAAGCCTTCCTGGTATTTGTCTTCTTTCACCAGTTTTCCGTTGATCGTGTTGGCGTTGACTTCACCCGACTGGGTGTCCACCAGCTTGTAGGAGATCTCCAGCATGGCGTTGATTCGGGCGACACCCTGCTTGTTGGGCAGGAACTGGTAGTCTTTTTTCTTGGTCGTCATGGGCGGGGCTAGCTTCAGGTCTTCCTCCGACGGTTTGGGATTGCGAAGCAGCCAGGCGTCAAAATTCGGATTGCGGACATCTTCTTCATTGACCAGGACTTTGACCTGGTTGGTGGTCGGATTGTCCGTGTATTTGGCGGAGAACTGGAGCACGTCCCCCATGATAAACGTGTCGATGCCGCGCATCTTGCCGACGCTCTGCGCCGTTTTGATGTCCACCAGTCCCGTCTGGCTGAGCTGCATTTCCCGCAGGATGGACTGCAGGTTTTCCCGTTCGATGATGCGCAAATCGACGCTGGCGTTCTGGTGCAGATAGGCCAGAAGCCGGTTGGCGGCTATTTTCCCCGCGTCTTTCTCTGAACTGGGGGAGCCGAAATCAAAAACGGCAATCGACTTCCTAACGCGCCGGGAGATGGGGTCCTTCACTTCATTCATCTTCTGGAACAATCCTTCGTAATCCGGGTTGAGCTTGTCGACGAGCTGCAGCCAGACCAGCGCGTTTCCCCACAATTCTTTTTCCGCAAATTTATTGGCCCGTTTCATCAGGGCTTCGCAAAGTCGGTTCGCGTGTTCCGCGTAACCGGGTTCGCCGCGCAGGGCCGTCGAATACTTGCCGGCCATGTCCAGCTTTTTAAAGGATCCGTAAAGCCGGTCCTGTTTCAGGAGTTCGATGGATTCATTTAGGAAAATCTGGCTTGCTTTCGCTTTCAGCGCCGCCAGGCTGTCGTTCAGTTTGGGATCTGCCTGCGGATACTCCAGGGCTTTCTCATACATGGCAATCGCCCGGTCCAGCTTTCCCGCGCCCTCGGCTTTGGCCGCTTCCGCCGCATAGTAGGCGGGGTTGTCTTTTTTCACGGCATTCGCATACTGCTGGGCCGCATCCAGGTATTTTGGATTGACGTCCATGACGGC
>JAQVQT010000062.1:1607-7293 GCA_028701435.1 Smithellaceae bacterium
ACTTAAAAAGTTTCCGACTATCCGATGTTTAAGGTAATAAAACCGCCTCAACTCTGTTTTGACTTCTGCTTTTGATTTTTATTTTACGTTTGTTGACGGTTATTTTCCGAAGATCGCGGGCCACATCCTGGGCGTTTCCTTCCACTTCCAGATCAAATTCCGCCTTGCCGCCCGCGTAAAAACGCTCGTTGACTTCCTTGACGCCCTTGATTCCTTCGCCCAGTTCGGCTTTGAAGTCTTCGAGCGTGTCTTCGTCCAGGCCCGTCACGATCAGCTTGACGGAAGCGGTGTTGGCCAGTTCCTTCGACCAGTTTTCCAATACGTCATCCACGAGTTTTGTGATCAGCTTGGTGGAGGTTTCTTCCGTCAGAGCTTTGTAGTCGCCCTTCATTTTGTTGTCGGACTTGGTTTCGCTGGCCGTGGTAATGATTTCTCCCGTGTCTCCGTTGATCACCTTTCCGGTGACCACCACCGTGTTCTTGTTCATCTCGATGTTGTAGATGGTGGAAGACTTGCTGTCCGCGTTGACCGTTCCGACGATAATCACCTCCGCGCCGTAGTGCTGCGCCAGTCCGCGGATGTCTCTGGCCTCCGAAGCGTCCTTCAGGCGGTCATACTCCCTGTTTTTGCTGGACACATCCGCGTCCACCAGCTTGAAGTTGTGCTGCAGAAGATATTTGGCCATGACGGCTTCGGCCAGGGCATCCTTAAACACCAGCATGACCCGCGGCTTCGATTTGCGCGCCAGGATCAGATTGACGGCCATCAGCTTGTCGCGCAGCTTTCCCACGCTGACATCCGCTTCAATGACCACTTCGCAGTCCGTGCCGGATTTCTTTTCGGAGAGGATTTTATAGGTGTTGATGAAGCCCTTGGATTCCGAAAGAATGCGGTCCATTTTCACCTGGAAATCTTCCACGTTGGTGGTGCTGGTGATCATCACGCCGGTTGCCTGCTCCACGGCATTGCGCTGCGCTTCATCCAGGGCTCTGCTGCAGGCGATGTCGATGTTTCTCTGGTTGGCGGCCATTCCTTTGGCGGTGATTTTTTTCTGGGCGTCGGCGGGAAGGGCCCAAACCGCCAAAAGCAGCATCAAAAGAAAGAGGGTCCATTTTTTCATGAAAGTCATTCCTTGAGTTCAGAAATTTTTGAAGTAATTAGTCTTCTACATACTGAATTTGACCATGGGTGTCAAGTTGAAAGCAGGCCGGAAATTTCCAGTCAGGGCGTCAGTTGCCCGGCCGGAATTCAATGATGACGTTTCCCGGATTTTCCCCGTTGTAGCTGTAGTTGTCGCACCGCTTCCAGACGCCGAGGTCGTACCAGAACCCCAGCTTGTAGTCTTTGGTTTTGATCGTCTTTCCCGCCCCTTTCAGCGCCGTGTAGTAGCAGTATTCTCCGTAGTCGTAGGGCACCTTGTCGGTGCTTTCCCCCCGCCCCTTTTCGTTGACGAGCGAGCCGTTGTATTTTTTCATCAGCTTGGCCAGAACGCTCCCCAGGATGTTGTAATAGGTGTGCTCGGCGGAGAGGTCGCCCGTGTTGAACTGCTTTTGCGCGTGCAGGGATTTGACAATGCCGCCTTTGGACCGGCAGATGATCTTGAAACCGTCGATATAGCCTTCATGCGCAAAGCCGTAACCGTCGTCGCTGCCTGTTTTCAGAAAGTCGTCCGGAATGGCCGAGGCCGGTCCGTCCGGATATACTTTGAGAATGAAATCAACGATTTTTTCATAGGCGAAGGCCGGCCTGCCGAATGCCGGGTAAGCGAGCATCATTCCCAGAACCGCCACAATCAGCCAATATCTTTTGTTTTTCATGGCTTTTTCCTCATTTCTTCCTTCCTGGAATTCTGAATGAATTTGTAAAACCGGCGCCTTGATAAGTCAAGATAAAACTTGACGGTTTGTTGCCCGGATATCCTTTTTTGCCGGTGCGCCGCAACGACTCTCCGTCATGTTATGCACCCGCCTTTTCCGCTTGACGGCGGAGGACTTTTCTTTTATGGTTCCCGCAGTTAAACATTCGGATTCAGGGAGGGGCGACACTCTCGGGGACCGGATTGAAGGAAAACAGGACAGGTTGTCTATGGACAAACGTTTCAGTGATCTCATTCTTGCAGCCATCAAGCAGAAAATTTCGGATCTGCACATCACGGGGGGGTATCCGCTGATCTTCCGGCGGGACGGTTTGATTCATTCCGACAAAAACGTGAAATGGACGCATACGGAAATCGACAAGATGGTTAAGGAAATGCTGACGGATCGCCAGCTCTTTACCCTGAGAAAACGCTGGTCCGTCGATTTCGCGTTGTCTCTGCAGGAAGTGCGGGTCAGGGTCAATGCGTTTTACACAACGCGCGGGCTGAGTCTGGCCATCCGCCTGCTTCCCGAAACGATTCCGGACGTGACCATGCTGAACCTTCACCCCTCCCTCAACCAGATTCGCGATCTCCGCAACGGAATGGTGCTGGTCTGCGGCAGCACGGGATCGGGCAAATCGACCACGATCGCGGCCATGATTGAAGAAATCAACCGGACCCGGCCGGTCCATATCATCACGATCGAAGACCCGATTGAATATCGGTTCAAGCCGAAAAAAGCGTTTATCGAACAGCGGGAGGTGGGCATTCATGTGCCGTCGTTCAATCAGGGACTTCTGGATTCCCTGCGGGAAAATCCGGACATCATCTTTGTCGGAGAGCTGAGGGACCCGGATACCATAAGGACCGCTCTCACGGCGGCCGAGTCCGGGCATCTGGTTTTCGCAACCCTGCACGCCACGGACGCGGAAGACGCCATTTACCGGGTCAACAATTGCGTTTCCGGAGAGGGCCAGGAAATCATTCGCTATCAGTTTGCCTCCGCGTTTTCCTGGCTGATCATTCAGCAGCTGGTTCATATCGAGAAAGCGGGCTTTCGCGTGCCGGTCCTGTCTATTCTGCGGGGCTCATCATCGGTGCGGAGCAACATCCGTGAAAACAAGCTGACGCAGCTGGAAACGATCATGCATACCAGCAGGAATGAAGGCATGTTCACGATGGAACTCTACCGCAAGGAGTTTATCGACCGCCTTCCTTCCTTTAATCATCCCTACAAGAGTTTCGGCATGGGCGCGGATTCGTCCAAGGAAAAAGATTACATTTCGTCGCTGATCGATCCCAATGCCGTCCAGAACGTCGTTTACACCGCCAATCTTGACGACGCTCTGGTCAAACCGAAGGAAAAAGGAAAAGAAGAAGATTGGCAGCAATATGTTGTTCTGGAAGACCATGATGTCGATCTGAAGGATATTTTCGAGCAGTACGATCAATCCGACAACCGGTTCAATTCCAACGGCTCAAAAGACAGGTAAGTAAAACCATCGAGGATATCAAAGTCTTTCGATCACCACTGCCGGACAACACTTCAAAGATCAATCTCGACCGCAACGGGCCGGGATCATGATGTTTTAAGAGCTTATCATGTGAGGGAACACATTGGGTTAATACAGCAAGGAGGATAGAGAGATGGCAAAATATCTCTACAACGAGGAGGCCGTAGCGAATCTGAAACTTGGCGATACATCCGTTCTGGATCGTCTGGTTGATTTTGAATCAGCTCGCGCGGCGCATTTACAAAAAGAACATGCCAAGAAGGACAAGCGGATGCCGCTTGATGAGGCGATCGCCACCTTCGTGAAGGACGGGGACATCATTACCGACGGCGGTTTTTCTTACGTACGGACGCCGCACCAGGCGTTTTACGAGATCATCCGCCAGGGGAAAAAGAACCTGCAGATGATCGGCGCGCCCAACACCAATCAGAGCTTTTTCATCACGTATGGACTGGTGACCCATTCCCACAGCTCTTACACGGGCGCGGAAATGCGTGGAATCGACAAGATCTATGACCGGGCGCTCAAGGCCGGCAAGTTCACGATTCTTTCCGAATGGAGCCACGGCGGCGTGGCCCAGGGGTTCAAGGCCGCGCAGCTCGGCGTTCCGGGATTTTTCAGCAAGCAGATGCTGGGCAGCGACCTGGTCCGTTACAACCCCTACCTCAAGGTCGTTCAGCATCCCCTGAAGGCCGAGAAGGATCCGTCGGTGTTTGTTCCGGCCCTTTATCCGGACGTCTCGATCATCCACTGCCACGCGGCGGACAAATACGGCAACGCCTATATCTACGGTCCCGCCGTGAACGACCTGGCGGTGGCGGCCGCGGCGCGCAAACTGATCATCACCGCGGAGGAAATCGTCCCTGAAAACGACATCCGCTACAACAAGCAGGGGCAGATCATTCCGTTCTTTTACGCGGACGCCGTGGTCGAAATGCCCTTTGGCGCGCTTCCCGGCAGCATGCCCGGCTGTTATTACTGGCCCAGGCAGTGGTGGGAAAAGTGCATGCGCTTCGGCGGATCATCCGAGGAAAACAACCTGGCCTTCTGCAACGAGTGGATCCTGGGGACCAAAAATCAGTATGAGTTCATCGAAAAGCTCGGAGGCGCCCGGTGGATCGCCGAGGCCCGCCGACAGACGAAAGCCGCCGAGGCCGACAATGAAGATATCGATTTCTCGTACGATGAATACACGCTGACCCACGACCCGGGCCGCTATTATTAAGAAGGAGGATATTATGCGAGACTTAAACGCACCGGCCAATCCGCTGGAGACATTGGCCTATATTATCGCGCAGCAGATCGAGAACCATTCGATTGTTTATATCGGCACGGGAATCCCCATGGTGGCGGGAATCCTGGCCAAAAAAACCCACGCCCCCGACATTACGCTGGTGTATGAGTCCGGCGGGCAGGATCCGATCGAAGGCGACATGCCCTGGTCGGTCGGTTGTCCGATGACCTGGAGAAAATCGCCCACCATCATGGAGATGTCCTATTCGTTCGCGCAGTCCTATAACGGCTACGTGGATATCGGGTTTCTGGGGTTTGCCCAGGTGGATATGTACGGCAACATCAACACCCACATGATCGGCAAGGATTACCATCATCCCAAAGTCCGTCTGACCGGCAGCGGCGGCAACAATGATCTGTCGTCGCTCACCGAGAAGATGGTTCTGGTCGGGCTGCAGACGCCCGACAAGTTTCCCGAGAAGGTTGATTTCGCAACCTCGGTCGGCTGGCTCGAAGGCGGCGACTCCCGCAAAGAGGCGGGCCTCATCGGCAACGGCCCCGCCGCGGTGATCAGCCCATGGGGTGTTTATGACTTTCACCCGACAAGCAAGCGCATGCGGGTCAAATCGCTCACCCCCGGCGTCAACTTCGAGCTTGCCCAGCAGCTCACCGGTTTTGAGCTGCTCAAGCCCGATGGAGACATTCCCGAAACCAAACTGATTACGCCCGAATGCCTCAAGGTCATCCGCACGGAAGTGGATCCGCGGGGCGTCTTTACCACCATGCCGAGCTAGCATCGGACGGGACAAACCGGCGCTCCTGCCGGAAGGAAAGATTCCGCGGCAGATGGAAACGAGATCGCGGGCCCCGCATGGAAAGGGCCCGCGTTTTTTTCATGGCTGAAAATTCATGAAGGAGATGAAAAAGTGATTTCACGCATTGACCATGTTTCCATCGCGGTAAAGGATCAGGAAAAGGCAAAGGCCGAACATTTTTTTCGTGACATTCTGGGGGCGGTTGCGGGAGCCGGCATGGAAGATCCTGTTTCCAGGTTTTTCTGGCAGATTTATTCCCTGGGCGA
>JAQVQT010000062.1:7393-9900 GCA_028701435.1 Smithellaceae bacterium
ACGTCTGGATTGTCGGCTTCGATCTGTTCCAGAGCGTTCACCGCCTCCCCGACCGGCATATTCATGAAGACGCCGCCGTCCCAGAAAAAGTCTTCACCGATCTGCGTCATGGGAAAAGTGACGGGAAAACTTCCGCTGGCAATGATGTGGTCAAAGGTCAGCTCCATTCGGCTGTTGTCGAAGCGCGACAGCAGGCCGGTTTTAACGTTCACGGCGGTTACAATCAGGCGCGTTTTTTCCGGTTGATTGAGCTTTTCCGGATCGACGAAATCCGCGAGGGTTTCCTGCAGAAACGATGTGTCGTAGAGGCTGCTGTTTTTCAGCCAGGCGAACGCGGGCATGAGGAAGAATTCCGGTTTCAGACAATACATGCCGGAATTCGCAAAGAAGGAAAGGTTCCGTTCAGCCAGACCGATCACGGACCAGGGAAGAAAACCCGTCCAGGAGGAATCGAGAAGGGAAGGCCAGGACACGCATAACCGTTCCCGCCAGAGCCGGTCGAGGGCTGCGAGCGGATCGCCTTTTGCGCCGATCAGCAGGGCGGCATTGATGGCGCCGATGGAGACTCCCGCCACGACCCTCGGGTGAAAGCCTTTGCCGCGCTTTTCGTAAAGCGCTTTGAGCACGCCGTATTCATATGCTCCCAGAGCTCCGCCGCCCTGCAAAGAAAGGGCGGTCAGCGTTTTGCGGTTTCCTGATTTTGCCATGACCCTTCATTGCTCCCGTAAATCAATAAGGTTAATGCTCTGAAGCCGGGGCTTCCTTTTGAGGAGGTCCTTCCACGGACCATCCACCGCCCATGGCCTTGTAGAGATTGACAAGGGCGTGAAACAGACTGCCGCGGGTCTGGATGAAGTTCAGCTCGATGTTGAAGAGATTGCGCTCCGCATCGAGGACTTCCAGGTTGCTGCTGTATCCGTTTTCGTAGCGCAAACGCGCGAGGTCCCGATAATTGCGCAGAGCGGCAAGCTGGTTGAACTGGGCGTCCAGTTGAATTCTGGTCCGGTTCTGGTCCACCAGGGAATCTTCCACTTCACGAAACGCCGTCTGGATGGATTTGACGTAATTCAGAAGCGCCTGCTGCTGAAGGGCTTCGGAGGCCTTGACCTGTCCCCGAATGCGCCCCGCCGTAAAAATGGGAAGGGTGACGCCCGCGCCGAGGTTCCAGATCTGGGCGGGCCCCGAAAACAGATTGGAGAGGTCCGCGCTGGCAACGCCGTACATTCCGGTGAGCGAGACGGAAGGAAAATACGCCGCCCGGGCGACGCCGATCCGCGCGTTGGCGGAAATCAGATCCTGCTCCGCCTGCCGGATGTCCGGGCGCTGTTCCAGAAGGTCGGACGGCAGTCCCGCCGGAACGGGAGGCAGGTTCAACTCATCGATGGTCAGCCCGCGGGTGACGGGGCCGGGGTTGCGCCCCAAAAGGAGGTTCAGGGCGTTTTCCTGCTGGGCGATGCTCTTCTCGATCCGGGGAATCGTGGCGCGCGTATTTTCGTATTCGGAGCGCATCTGGCTCAATTCCAGTTCCGAGATGACGCCGGCATCAAAACGCATCTTGTAGATCTCCAGGGATTCTTCCCGGATTTTGAGCGTGTCCCGGGAAATTTCGAGCTGCCGGTCGAGATCCCGCAAATCGACGTAGGCGCCGGCGACCGCCGCCGTCAGGGACAGCAGAACGGCTCGATGGGCGTTCTCGCGGGAAAGGAGATCCGCCCGGGCCGCTTCGGTGGAACGGCGCAGCTTGCCCCAGAGATCGATTTCCCAGCTCGCGTTGAGGACGGCCTGGTAATTGGGATACGGGTTGGACACGCCGGCGGGCCAGGGGGCGTACCCCTGTTCCGTGGCCTGCTGCCTGGAAGCCGATCCTGACGCCTGTGCCTGGGGAAAGAGTTCTCCACGGGCCGCGATGTAGCGTCCACTGTATTCTTCAATCCGTGCCGCCGCGATGAGCACATCCTTGTTTTCCCGCAGAGCCGTTTCCATCAGTCCGTTGAGGACGGGGTCACGAAACTGTTCCCACCACTTCATATTGACCAGCGCCTGCGCCTGGCTGTCTTCAAAGCGCCATTGATCCGGGACGGAAACCTCCGGACGCTTGTAATCCGGACCAACGGCGCAGCCGGCGATGAGGAGGATGAGACAGAAAAGGAAGAGTTTCCTAATCATGCTTTCCCTCCTCTCCCTGCGGCTGCGGGGATAAAGCTTCTGTTGGCGGCTCTCCCTTTTGCTTTCCGGAATCGCCGAACCTTTCCGTCAGCTTTTCCAGAAGGAAGTAGAACATCGGAATGAAGAAAACGGCGATCAGCGTCGCGCCCAGCATTCCTCCGATAACGCCCGTGCCGATGGAGTGCCGGCTGTTGGCGGAAGCGCCGCTGGCGATGGCCAGGGGGACGCAGCCGAGAATAAAGGCCAGAGAGGTCATGACGATGGGGCGCAGGCGCATTTTCGAGGCCGAAACCGCTGCATCAAAGGCGCTCATCCCCTCCTGGCGCTTCAGTACGGCAAAT
>JAQVQT010000063.1 GCA_028701435.1 Smithellaceae bacterium
CCCGTCGGATCTTCCTTGCCCCGGGACTGCATCTTGTTGACGCTGTCCGCGGTGAAACTGCCGGACATAATCCAGTTGCCGCAAGCCGTGGAACCGTCGTCTTTGAGCATACCGAAGGTCGGCACCAGCTGATTTTTTTTAAACTCGGTCTTGGTCTTCTTGGCTTTGTCTTCAATCACCGTGTCTTTAGTGAAACGTCCATTAATCTGCTGCGCCACCTTTAAAACATCCATGTGTCCCTTTTTGTCCAGATAATCCCATTTGAGATTGACGATGGCTTCCGCGTTGGGGCCGCCTTCCTTTTCATAGAGCTTTTTGACGGCAGCCAGAATCTTGATTTCGATTTCACCCACGGGAATTGCGTCGCCGGGGGCTGCGGCCGCCTTGTATTTCCACTGCACCCAGCGGCCGGAGTTGCTCTGAGACCCTTCCTTCTCCATCGATGCGGAAGCGGGCAGGAGGAAGCATTCCGTCTTGATCTTGGCGGGATCGACGCCGGGGCCACGCCAGAATTCGTAGGTTTCGTTGTTGAAAATATTTTCGCCCACCAGCCAATCCAGATTTTCAAGCGCCTTGCGGACTTTAATGGAATTCGGCGTGCTCACGGCCGGATCCGCGCCGATGGCAAAAAAACCCTTGATCCTGCCGGCGTACATCGCATCGAACATATGCATGGTCGAATAGGCCTTTCCGTCGTCAATCTTGGGCATCCAATCATAGCCAAAATCATTGTTTCGGGTTGCTTTGTCATCCCACAACGATTTGAGGAAGCTGACAAAGAAATTGGGATAGTTCGAATAGTAGTTGGCCGATTGCGGATCCTTGGACACCGGAGTGTATTTATGCAAATATTCATCCAGCGTAGTGAGCGACGCAGGCAGCATCTTCAGATAACCGGGCAGATTACCGTACAAAATGCAATGGTCGGTTGAACCCTGAACGTTGGGTTCGCCGCGCAGCGCGTTGATGCCGCCGCCCGCGATGCCCATATTGCCCAGCAGAAGCTGAATGATGGACATGGAGCGGATATTCTGGCTGCCAACCGTGTGGTGCGTCCAGCCCAGAGCGTAGCATTCCGTTCCCGCCTTGTCCGGCGCACCGGTGGATGCGTAAATCTCATAAACCTTAAGCAGGTTTTCCTTGGTTACACCGGTGATACTCGAAACCTTGTCCAGCGTATAGCGCGAGTAATGCTTTTTGAGTAACTGGAACACCGAACGGGGATGAGAAAGGCTCATATCCCTCTGCGGAATGCCGTTGCCGTCTTTGTCGAAGACCCAGGTAGCCTTATCGTATTTTCTCTTCTTCGCATCGTAACCGGAGAACAAACCGTCCCTGAAATTAAAGCCGCTGTTCACAATAAATGACGCGTTGGTGTAATTCACGACATAGTCTTTGAAATATTTGTTTTTCTCGATGATATAGCGAATCATCCCGCCCAGGAAAGCGATGTCCGTGCCCGAGCGCAAGGGCACATGAAAATCGCAGCGGGCGGACGTCCGCGTATAGCGGGGATCAACGTGAATAATGGTTGCGCCTTTTTCCTTGGCTCTCAAAATCCACTTGAAAGCGATAGGATGATGCTCGGCGGCATTGCTGCCCATAATCAGAATGACATCGGCATTCTTTAAATCACAGTAGTGGTTCGTCATGGAACCGCGTCCGAACGACTCTCCCAGAGCCGCTACAGAGGGACTGTGTCAGACTCTGGCCTGATGGTCGATGTAAACCAGGCCCAATGCCCGGGATTTGACGCTGATCAGCCAGCACTCTTCGTTATCGACATTGGAGCTGCCGTAATGGCCGATGTTCTCACAGCGGTTGACGAGTTCACCCTTGGCGTTTTTCTTGACAAACCCCTTGTCCCGCGTGTCCTTGATCAGACGGGCCATGCGCGAAAGCGCAAAGTCCCAGTCTTTTTCCTCCCACTCGGTTCCGTAAGGCTTGCGGTAAAGAACCTTCGTAAGACGATGCTTGTTGGCCTCGGTCAGGTCAAAGAACCCGGCGCCCTTGGCGCAAAGCGAACCTTCATTAATGGGGTGATCCGCGTCGCCTTCGATGTTGAAAATTTTTCCCGTGGCCTTGTCCACGCTGCAGACCAGACCACAGCCAACAGAGCAGTAACAGCAGATCGTCGTAACCTGCTTGGCTATTTTGATCCGATTCATTTTGCCAAGCTCTTCGGCATACGCCTTGGTCGGATTCAGGTTCAGCCCCAGGCTGGACAGGGCCACCCCGCCTCCGACGGCGCCGGTCAACGTCAAAAAACCTCTCCTCGTAATTTGCATAAAAATCCTCCCGATACGTGTGTCTTTTTTGATCTATGTCATACTTGGCATACATTGACCAAAAGTCATTAAAAGTCAATATGTTTTATCAAACATATGTCATAAATCAGAAGACGGGAAAATGATTTGATTGCATTTCACGCCCAACTTCCCTATACAAAGTATGTGAATGAGTCCCGCAGGCAGGAGGAATTCTTCCCATGGAAATCAAATACAAGGTTTGGATTGAAAAAAACGGAAAAGTCGTGTTCGGCAAGGGGCGGGACGACATTCTCAAGGCCATCGATGAGCAGCGCAGCCTCAACGCCGCGGCCAAGAAGCTGGAAATGTCCTATCGGGCGGCATGGGGACGACTGAAAGCTTCGGAAGAACGGATGGGCATGAAACTGGTGGAAGTCGGCGTGCACGACAAATCCATGCAGCTAACCGGGCAGGCCCGATCCATTATCGAGCGCTTTGAAAAACTGGAAAAAGAAGTGGAACGGCTTCTGCACATGGCCGATCAGGATTTTCAGAAACTGCTCCAGCCGGAAGGGAAAACCGACGGAGCTTAAGCTTTTATGCCTTTGAGCAGCGCGTTGAGGCTGTCGTGAACGATGGTAAAGATGCGCTCCCCTCTTCTTTCCGGCACGCCGGTATAAATATAAAGAGAAATCACTCCGTTGAGAAGCCCCCA
The DNA here is from genome assembly GCA_028701435.1 of Smithellaceae bacterium. Taxonomy (GTDB): domain Bacteria; phylum Desulfobacterota; class Syntrophia; order Syntrophales; family Smithellaceae; genus UBA8904. The sequence goes on from JAQVQT010000063.1 coordinate 2,965, forward strand.
GACGGCATACTGCATTCGCCGGACGTCCATACCGGCGATGAATTCGCCTGAATCCACGCCCCTTTGAAGAATTTCCGCAATCACGTGCATGTTTTCATTGGTCGTGTGAATGAGCTGTGTATTTTGCTCATCCGTCAGGTTCATGTTTTCCGCCTGCAGCATAAAGGTCATCAGGATCCGGAACAATTCGTTGTTATCCAGAAAATAACTTACGTATTCATGGGCGAAAGCGATCAGCGCCTCCGCAGCGGTTCCCCCCTGTTTGGAAAAAACGTTCCATTCCTTGTGACGATCGATGTTGGCGGAAATCAGGATCTGGGTGTAAATTTCTTCCTTGCTGTCAAAATAAAGGTAAATGGAGCCCTTGCTCACCTCCGCCTTGGCGGCGATCAGGTCAACCGTGACGGACTTGAATCCCCGTTCAAAAAACAGCTTGCGGGCGGCCTTCAAAATGGAATTTTTCCGGTTTTCCTTTTCTTTTTTTCTTCTTTCTTCCGAGCTCAAGACCGGCTCTCCTTTGAACGCAAAATGAAGACCTCTTAACGCCTTTTTGCAAGTCTCTGTTAATGCTTGATAAATGCTAACAGAATGGTTTCATGACTTACGGTCATGTTGCGTACCGCAATTGAAAACCCCTGTCAAGGAAAATTAAAAAACTTATTTTCGCAGTTTTTCGAGCTGCAGGATAATGCTTTCCAGAGGCGGACGCTCATTGGCGTCATGAACGTCGATGTAGCGGATGATGCCTTTTTTATCGATGATGATGATCGCCCGCTCCGCCGTTCCGTCGGAGCGCAGAATGCCTAAGCGGGACGCCACCGCGCCGTGCGGCCAAAAATCGGACAGCACATCAAACCAGAGCTGACCCATCTGGTTGGTCCAGGAATAGAGCGTCGGAATGTTGTCAACACTGATGCCCAGGAGCACGGCGTCGTTTTCTTCAAACAGTTCCTGAACGATATTATACCCGGGCCACTGGTCGGAACAAACCGGCGTCCAGGCCGCCGGCACAAAGGACAGCACGACATTCTTTTTGCCCCGGTAGTCTTTCAGCGACACCTTCCTGCCGCTCACGGCGGGCAGCGTGAAGGCGGGGGCGATCTTTCCGACTTTGACTTTTAAAACACTGTCCACCGGCTTCAGCTTGCCGACATCATACACATTCCCCTTGTACGCATCGGAGAGGGCAAAAGCCGGGGCGGCCAGAAGACTCATCAACAACAACGCGCAGGCCATCTTTCTTTTCATGGAGACCTCCTGTTTACTGAATTCCGGTCAGTCGGACCACTTCGGCCAGAAACGCTTCCACATCTTCATGCGCCCCCAGCCTGGAGTAAACCACTTCCCGTTTTTTGGGTCCGCCCGGTTTCACGACGATGAAATACGGCGTGCGGACCTCGCCGATGATTTTGTGGATGGTAAAATCGGCGTCCGGAACCAGAGGAAATTCAACCTTGTATTTCTTTTTAAACGTATTCACTTCAAACTGCGTGTTTCCCGCGCCGATGCCGAGAATCTTGATTTTGCCCTTGAGCCGCGGATTTCCCTCAATCAGGCTGAAAAAGCGGTTCATATTGGGCGCGTCCTTCTGGCAGTAGGGGCAGTAGAGGCTGAAGATCTGAATGATCAACGCCTGTGCGCGGACCTGATCCACGGCAAAGGTTCCGGAGCCGGAAAGGCCCAGATATTTGAGGCCAAACGAATCCGCGGGCTTCTGAATTTTCATATCGGGGAGCGTGGCTCCCACCTGCGGCGGCTGCGTTTGTGCGCCAAGCAGGGCCGGCAGGGCTAAAATCATCATTGCCATCATCACGATAACCTGTTTTCTCATATCTCCTCCTTAATTTCGGGATATCAAACGATGCACGGCTTTATCCAATCCGTCCAACGACAGCTCGAACATCGGAAAAATGCCGGCAATCTGTTTGGTTGTCCAGGTATAAAACCAGGAATCCTGCGACTGCGGATTGAGCCAGACCGAGTGGCGAAACGTCCGGGCCAGAAACTTCAGATATTCCATGGAAGGCCGGGCTTCGTTCTGGCCGATATAAATCGCTCCGTGCGCGTCATTGAGTTCATAGGGCGCCATGGACGCGTCCCCCACGATAATCAGCCGCGTTTCCGGGTCGGAGCGAACCAGCTCATCCACACGCACCGGTTTTTTGCTGCGGGCCGGATCTTGCCAGATTTTGGAATAAATCGTGTTGTGAAAGTAATAAATCTCCAGCTCCTTGAACTGAAACTGCGCATAATGAAAAAGCACCTGCACAATGTCCACATACGGGTCCATCGACCAGCCGCCGTTGTCGATCAGCAGCTTGACTTTCAGTCGGTCGGCCATCCGGCGGTCAAAAATGATTTCAATTTCACCCGCGTTGCGCATGGTCTGATAAATCGTTTTATCGACATTGACGACATCCATGGGGCCGGCCGGCTGAAGGTGTTTGAGCCTTTTGAGCGCCTCGCCGATCTGCGAAGCCGTAATGGGGCCGGTTTGCGAGTAGTCGCGGTATCGACGCTCCATCGCGACTTTGATGGCGGATTTGTTGCGCGACTGGCCGCCCACCCGCATGCCGCCCGGATGATGACCGGAGTGCCCCGTCGGCGACGTGCCGTGTGAACCGATCCAGCGGTTGCCCCCGTGGTGGGCTTCCGTCTGCTCCCGGAGAAGTTTGAGAAAATGCTCGACCAGCTCGTCGGGGGTCATCTGTTGGATCTGATCCTCGTCAAGCCCCAGCGCCTGGGCCATGCCACCCGGATCCTTGAGCCACTCGGAAAGCATCGCCCGGACGGCTTCGGTCAGCTCCGCATCGGTAGGTTCGATGTCGGCCATGCCGCGAAACGCCACGGAAAACGCCTGGTCATAGGTATCGAAGTAGCGTTCGCTTTTGACCAGCAGACTTCGCGTCACACTGTAAAAATCGTCCAGCGACGCAATCAGCCCCATGCCCAGCGCCTTCTGCAGGCGCAAAAAAGACGTGGGCGTCACCGGAATGCCCTTGTCGCGAAGCGTATAGAAAAAATTGACAAACATAGTTTCACACTACTGATGCGAGGCCAGATACAGGTCGGTGCTTTTTTTAAACAGCACGCCTAAAAAAGGAAGCTTCGCCGACTTCAGATTCTTGATTTGAAAATCGGGATCGGCCTGAAGCGCGCGCATCCAGTTGATCAGCTCGCGCGTGGCGGGCTTCTTTTCGACGCCGCGCACTTCGCGCAGACGGTAAAACGTGTCCAGACAGGCGGCCGTCAGGTCCCTGTTCAAATCCGGAAAATGCACGTCGATGATTTTGCGCATCATGTCGCGGTCGGGAAACGCAATGTGATGAAAATTACAGCGCCCCAGAAACGGATCGGACAGATCTTTCTTGGCGTTGGAGGTAATCACGATCACCGGCCGGTTTTTGGCCTGAATGGTCCGGTCGATTTCCATGATGTCGAACTGCATCTGATCGAGAATATCCAGCATATCATCCTGAAAATCGGTATCGGCCTTGTCGATCTCGTCGATGAGCAGAACCACTTTTTTGTCGGCCGTAAACGCCTGGCCGATTTTGCCCATTTTTATGTAGTCCTCGATATTGCTCACATCCCGCCCGGAATCGGCAAAACGGCTGTCGTTCAATCGGGTCAGCGTATCGTACTGATACAGGGCGTCGATCAGCTTCATGCTGGATTTGACATTCAGAATAATCAGCGGCATCCGCAGGTTCTCGGCAATGGCATGCGCCAGCATGGTTTTGCCGGTTCCCGGTTCGCCCTTGAGCAGCAGCGGCATCTCCAGGGCCATGGAAATATTTACAATTTTGGCAAGCTCCTCATCCAGAACATAGCGCGATGCCCCGGCAAATTTTGCGGGGCGGTTTTCAGACGTCATCATTCACTTACTCCTTACGATATTTTTATCTCCTGCAGACACGCGGTCAATATCATGCCGGAAAGTGCATCGTCAACAAGGATTGCGGCCGCTCCCTGTTACCTTCCGGGGGTTCGACCGGTAAATCCGTTTTCCGTCGCTGGGAAGCCATAACACGTTTTGGCGTAAAAATTAACGCGGAATATTTTATCTTCCCGTCGGCTCGCCCGACGCCCGGCAAAGCCAAGATTCCCTTGACAGGTCAAACCGCTTTTTCTATACTCATTTTGCAGAAAAAAGGCGGTTTTTATTCATTGCACCGTTTCCGCAACCGATAAGGAGAACCCCATGAAAAGTACCCTGAGCAAAATGCTGGTGATGGCGCTTGTCGCCTTCATCGCGTCAGCCTGCGCGAGTCAGGACCGTTTTATCGTCCACCACACGAACGGAACCGTCCTCGACACCAAAACAAACCTGATGTGGGCGGCCAAAGACAACGGCAGCGACGTCAACTGGACGGGCGCAAAATCCTACTGCGAAAATTACTCCGCCGGCCATTACAAGGACTGGCGGATGCCGACCGCCCTGGAGCTGGCCGATTTGTATGATGCGCGGCAAACCCGCGAAGCGCCGTGCGCCGGTAATTTCAATATTCACATGGCCACGGAGCAGATCCAGGTCACCTGCTTTGCCGCCTGGTCCTCCGAAACGCGCAATGCCGACGCCTCCCTGTACAATTTCATTTACGGCAGGCCCGACTGGTATCTCCAGTCGCACACTTACGGCATGCGGGCGCTTCCGGTTCGGAATAACAAATAGTGGATTCAAAAATAAAGCTTGACAACCGCGGAGAACTCCTCTAGGGTGCGCCCAACTTCGCGGGTCAACGCAAAAAAAGCGAAGGAATAAGTTGAATCGTGTCATGATAAAGCACAAGGTCGGCCGCCAAGTACTTTTAAACCTGGCGGCCTTTTTGTTTCTGCCGTAGTGATCATTCGACTTAGGAAATTTTGAGAAAGGAGGACGAGCACTATGTCAGAAGGTAAAGTAAAGTGGTTCAACGAACGCAAAGGCTTCGGCTTCATCGAGCAAGAGGGCGGGAGCGATATTTTCGTGCACTTCAGCGCCATTCAGTCCAGCGGCTTCAAAACCCTCACGGAAGGCCAGCAGGTCAGCTTTGACGTCGTTCAGGGCAAAAAAGGCCTGGAAGCGGAAAACGTCAGAGCCCTCTAAGGGTTAAGCAAAAGCATCCGCAAAAGCGCGCCGCAAAACGGCGCGCTTTTTTTATTCTGACCGCCGACGAAATAACGCTTCCGGCTGAAAAGTGCGCCGGAAAGAATGGAAGCCCGGATTCACGGCCGGCCCCGCCCTTCGATCAATTACCATTTGAAATGTTGCCTCCGTTGGGATAAGGATAGCCCCACACGTCACTTTCCTAAAGGAGCACAGGCATGAAGCAAAAGGTTCACTGGCTGGATCCGTTTTTCCGTCCGAGAAGCATCGCCCTGTTCGGCAGCATGCAGGAAGGCTGGTTTTTCGGCGCCGCCGTCATCATCAACGACCTCATGAAATGGAACTACTCGGGAAAAATCTATCCCGTTCACCCCACCGCCCAAACCGTTTACGGAATCCCGGTCTGCAAGGATCTTTCCCAGGTGAAGGACATTCCCGAACTGGCCGTCATTGTCACCTCCTTTCGGCACGCGCCCGGCATTCTCGAACAGTGCGGCGCCAAAGGCGTCCGTGCCGCGGTCATCGTTTCCGACGGTTTCGGAGAAGCGGGGCCGGAAGGCAAAATCCGTCAGGAAGAGCTCACCCGGATCGCAAAATCCCACGGCATTCGGGTCATGGGGCCCAATACGGTCGGCGTCTTTAACTCCGAAAGCCGGTTCACCACGGTTCCCTACGACCGGGGATATGAGTATGCGAAGCAGGGAAAACTTTCCATCATCACCCAGACCGGCATGTACAGCCCGCAGGCCATGGCGTGGCATGAATACGAAGCCGGAATCAACAAAGTGGTGGATCTGGGAAACATGTGCGATATCGATGAAACGGATTGCCTGGAATATCTTGAGGAAGACGACAGCACGGAAGTAATCTCCCTCTATATGGAGCACTCCCGAAGGCCCCGGGTTTTTCTGGACGCTTTAAAGAAGGCTTCTATTCGCAAGCCTGTTTTGTGCCTGCTGCCGGGTGGTTCTCCCGGCGCGGCCGCGGCGATGGCTTCGCACACGGGATCCATGGCCGGGAACGCCGATCTGTACCAGGCGGTGCTCAGGCAGGGCGGCGCTCTGAGGGTCGAGGAATACGAAGACCTCCGCGATTGCGCCACCCCGTTTCTGTGTTATCCTCTGCCCAAAGGAAACCGCCTCGGCATCATCACCTTCTCCGGGGCCATCGGCATCCAGGCGATCGATGCCGCCGAAGCCTGCGGCCTTTCCCTCGGAAAGCTTTCCCCAAAAAGCCGACGGGAGCTTGCCGCCATCAGCGGCACGCTGGGCGGCCACCCGATCGACATCGGGCCGGCTTCCGCCACGGCCGGCGCGGGAATATTCGACCTGTACCAAAAATGCTTCGACATCCTCGCCGCGGATGAAAACATCGATTGCATTTATCTGAACGCCTATGTTTCCAGTGGATTGAACCCGGCCTTTTATGAAGACTTGCTTCGCCGGATCGGATCCTGCCGGAAAAAACCGGTCGTCAGCTGGTGCTACGGGCCGTCGCAGCAATTGGTTTGCGAATTTGGAAAACTCGCCGAACGCCAGGGCATTCCCTTTTTCCTGAACAGCCGAAAAGCCGTTCGATCCCTTTCCTACATGGCCCGGTATGCCCGCTGGAAGGCCGCCGCTTCCAAATAACGTCTCGGCGGCGGTTTGTCCCCGATCCCGGACGAACAGCCGCAAGCCGCGCGGTTTACCGGCCGACGGAAATCGCCCCCATGCCCGCGGCATTGATTCCGGCATCCGCGATGGTGCCGCGCCTGCCTCTGGGAATCGAGATCTGCAATAGAATATCCTCGCCCCGCTCCCAGATAAA
>JAQVQT010000064.1:0-6727 GCA_028701435.1 Smithellaceae bacterium
CGCTGCCCACCAAGACCCAGGGATTGGAAAAAACGCCGATTCGGAACATCGATTTGGTCAACGACCGGCAATTAAACAGATAGGCCAGTTCGATCATGATGAAAAGATTCACCGCCACGGTGCGGGCCTGGGCCAGAGAATAGCCCTGCTGCTTTTGCCAGACAAAGATGCCGAAGACGGCGGTGAGCATGATGGCCGTTACCAGCAGTATTCGGGTGATGACCGTCGCATTGAGAATGGGGCTCTGGGGATCGCGCGGCGGATAGTTCATAACGTCCGGTTCCCCCGGCTCAAAGGCCAGCATCAGACCCAGCAGAACGGCCGTGGTCATGTTGATCCAGAGAATCTGCACGGGCAGAATCGGCAGCGTGACCCCGGCTACAATGGCCGCCAGGATGACCAGACCTTCGCCGCCGTTGGTCGGCAGCGTCCAGGTGATGAACTTGACGAGGTTGTCGAAAATCCGGCGGCCTTCTTCCACCGCGCGCGTAATACTGGCGAAATTATCGTCCGTCAGCACCATGTCGGCGGCTTCCTTGGAAACGTCCGTTCCGGTAATCCCCATGGCGATGCCGATGTTCGCCTGCTTGAGCGCGGGAGCGTCATTGACGCCGTCGCCGGTCATGGCGACGATATGGCTGCGCGCCTGAAGCGCTTCCACCAGCCGCAGCTTTTGTTCCGGGGCGACGCGGGCAAAAACGGAGGTGCCCTCCGCCGCGGCGATGAGCTCTTCATCCGTCAGCTTTTCCAATTCTTTGCCGGTCAGGGTTCGCGGTGCGGCCTCGTCTTTGCCCTTCAGGCCTCCGATGTTCAGCTGCCGGGCGATTTCCGTTGCCGTGACCGCATGGTCTCCCGTAATCATCTTGACGGCGATTCCGGCCTGACGGCAGGATCGGACGGCCTCGATGGCTTCCTTTCGGGGAGGATCGATCATTCCCTGGAGCCCCAGAAACGTCAGGCCGGACAGGCAATCTAGAACCTCCAGATGATCCTTGTCCGTCTCTTTGCAGGCCAGCGCCAGCACGCGCAGGCCCTCGCTTGCCATGGCGTCCACCCGGGCCGGCAGATTTTCTTTGTCAAAAGCGGTTTTGCCGCCCTCGCTTGCCATGGCGTCGGCGCAGGCCTCCAGAATTTTTTCCACCGCGCCTTTGATGTAGAGGATGTTTTTGCCGCCTGCTGTGGAACGGTGCAGCGTGGCCATAAATTGCCGCTCCGATTCAAAGGGGATTTCGTCGAGACGGGGCATGTCGGCGCCGGTTTTCTCCGGCGTCAGGCCGGCCTTTCCCGCCGCGGTAATCAGGGCGCCTTCCGTGGGGTCGCCTTCGATGCGCCACACCTCTTCTTCCTGAATCAGGCGAGAATCGTTGCATAAGAGTCCCGCCGTCAGCGTCTGGCGCAATCCCGGGGGCAAATCGCCGGTTAATTCCTTCCCGTTTGCCGAAAGATGACCTTCCGGCGCATAGCCGTTTCCTTCCACGTCGTAAGAAACCCCGCCCGTGAAAATCTTTTTTACGGTCATCTGATTTTCCGTCAGCGTTCCGGTTTTATCCGAGCAGATGACCGTCGTGCTGCCCAGGGTTTCCACGGCGGGCAGTTTGCGGATGATGGCCCTCTTCTTCGCCATTCGGTTGACGCCGATGGCCAGCGTAATCGTGACGGCGGCCGGCAGTCCTTCGGGAATGGCTCCGACGGCCAGGGCGACCGCCGCCATAAACATATCCACGGCGCTTTCACCGCGCCACATGCCCACGGCAAACGTCGCCGCCGCGAGAACCAGAATCGCGATCAGAAGAATTTTGCTGAACGAGGCGATTTTTATCGTTAAGGGGGTGGAAAGATCGGCGGCCGAGGAGATCAGCTCGGAAATGCGGCCGGTCTCCGTCTTGTCGCCGGTTGCCACGACAACCGCCCGCGCCTGTCCGTACGTGACCAGCGTGCCGGCATAGGCCATATTGCGGCGGTCGGCCAGGATGGTTTCCGGATCAAGGGTCTCTTCTTTTTTGATGACGGGCACGGATTCCCCCGTGAGGGCGGATTCATCCACCTGCAGATCCCGACAGCGCAGGATTCGGACATCGGCGGGCACCTTGTTGCCGGACTGAATCTGAACGATGTCGCCGATCACCAGATTCACCGCGTCCATTTCCTGCCACCGACCGTCGCGCAGCACGGTGGTTTGCGTTGTCATCATTTGCTTGAGCGACTCAATGGCGCTCTGGGCCTTGGATTCCTGCACAAAACCGATGACGGCATTGACGACCACCACGCCCAAAATGACCGCCGAATCCACCCATTCCTGAAGGAACAGGGTGACGGCCCCGGCGGCCATCAGAATGTAAATCAGCGGCTGATGGAACTGCAGCAGAAATCTCATCAGCGGCCCCTGTTGTTTTTTCATGGTGACGGCGTTGGGCCCGTATTTTTTCAGCCGGTGTCCGGCTTCAAAGGGAGACAGGCCTTTTTCCGGATCAGTGTTGAGCAGGGTGGTCACTTCGCTTCCGGGACAGTGATGCCAGTGTTTGCAGAGAATGGATTCCATCCAAGACCTCCGGGGGTTTGGCCCTGTTTTCCCCGGGAAGGGGAAAGGGGCGATAAAGGGGAATCAGACAACGACGGTGAAAAAAATCATTCAAAATTCGACGCTACCATATCGCAATCCGGCGAAGGTTGTCAAGACAAACCGGCTGAAGCTTCAGCGGCGACCGAGGCCGCAGGCTCCGGTATTGCGGCCCGCGGGTTTCCCGCAAAGAACAAAAATTGTAATTGATATTTTTGAAAAGCTTTTGCATGATATCCGCTCGTAAAAAGGAATCCTGGAAAGGGAAAGTTTGCGCTTGTCCGGAAAAACACTCATTCTCGGGTATGACGCCGTTTCATCGCTGGGGTCGGATCTGGAAACCCAGTGGCGGCGCGCCGCTTCCGGTGAAAGCGGCATCGGGCCTCTGACCCGGTTTCCGCTTTCCGACGATTTCCCCGTGCGGGTTGCGGGCCAGGTGGAAGAAGTGGATGCCCGCCCCTATCCGTTTTTGCAGCCTCGCGAAATGGCGCACTGGACGTCTCCGGTTTTCGCGTATGCGCTTCTGACGGTGCACCGGGCGCTGAAGCGCAGCGGCCTGGACATCACGCCCGGCATTGCGCCGCGCGTGGCCGTGACCTTCAGCTCGGCCGTCGGCGGCCAGGACGCGGTGTTGAAGGCGGACCGGCAGATGATCGCCGAAAACAAGCTGCCCAATCCCTTCGCCAACCCCAATTCCTGCATCAACATGGTGGGCGGCAAGGTGTCGATTCTGACGGGCGCCACCGGTCCGATCTGCGCCACCATCACGGCTTGCGCCACCGGTGTTTCGTCCATGATCATCGGCGGCATGATGATTCAACAGCATCTGGCGGATGTGGTGATCGCCGGCGCCGTAGATTTTCCGCTGGTCGAGCCGATTCTGGCCGGGTTTGCCACGATGAACGGCGCGTACCGTCCGAAGGAGGGCCAGCCCCACGAGGCGCCGGAGAAAGTAAGCCGGCCGTTCTCGGCCAACCGCCGCGGCTTTGTGGTTTCCGAGGGCGCGGGAGCGGTTATTCTGGCGTCGCCGGATTTTGTGCGGGCGCACGGGCTTGCGGCGCGCATTGAACTGGCCGGATTCGGCATGACGTCCGATGCCGGCCATTTTGTAGCGCCCAAACTGGCGACGGTCGAGCGCTGCATCGCGATCGCGATTGCGGACGCGGGTCTCGCGCCTGCGGATGTGCATGCCGTGAACGCCCATGCGACCTCCACCAAAATCGGCGACAAGGTGGAGGCGGACGCGCTCGAGCGGATTTTCGGCACAAACGTGCCGCCCGTCTCGGCCAACAAGTCACAGCTCGGCCATGCCATGGGCGCGTCATCCGCCATTGAAACGATTCTCGCGATGGAGGGCATGCAGCGCGACACGGTCCTGCCCACCGTCAACTACGAACCGGACCCGGCCATCCGGCTTGATTGCGTGCCCGGGGCCGCGAGGAAGGTCCACCAGGAGTTTGTGCTCAAAAACGCGTTCGGCTTCGGCGGTTGCAATGCCTGTCTGATCCTGCGCCGGATCGCGTAAGACCTGGAAAGAAGATTATGAAACCTCCGCAAAATCGCAGAGTCTTTGTCGTCGGATATGGGGCGGCCACGCCGCTCGGGGGGACGTTTGCCAAAACCTGGCAGCGCGCGGTCAAAGGCGATGCGGGCTTTCGCAAGGTGACCCGCTGCAAGGTGGAGTCGGCCTGCGATATCGTGGGCGAGATTCCGGACTGGTTTCCCCTCGAGCTGGATTTCACCGACGCCAAAGAACTCTATAATTGGAACGCGGCTTTTGTGATTTTAACGATGGCGGTCTGCAAAGAAGCGCTTGCCGACGCGGGAATCGTGATGGATGAAACCATCGCACCGCGCATGGCCTGCCTGATCGGGTCGGCGCTCAACGGATCGGATGCCTTTCGCATCGCAATGCATGATCTGGAGCACCGCGGGCCTTTGCGCGTAAGTCCTTATCTGCTGCCGAATTTGTGCGCCAATCTGCCGTCGGGCAAGGCGGGCATGCTTTTGAAATTTACCGGCCCCATTTTTTCGCCGCAGGGCGCCTGCGCGTCCGGCAATCACGCGATCGGCATCGGGGCGCGTATGATCCGCGACGGGGACTGCGACTTTGTTCTGGCCGGCGGCGCGGACGCGCCCATTCTGCCGGAGCTGATTCACGGATTTGCCAACATGAACGCGACCATTAAGGTGCATGCCGGCGACCGCTCGGCCTCGGATCCCGCGCAGGCGTCGCGTCCGTTCAGTCTCGACCGCCGGGGATTTGTCCTTTCGGAAGGGGCGGGCGTCGTGGTTCTGGCGGCGGAAGAAGTAATCAAGGCGCATGGCCTGATCCCGAAGGCCGAAGTGCTGGGGGTGGGCTGGACGTCCGACGCCCATCATTACACCAGCCCCAATCCGGTGACGATCATCCGAGCGATTCGGGAAACGCTCGAGGATGCGGGGCTCCAACCCGCCGATATCCAGTATGTCAACGCGCACGGAACCTCCACCGCCAAGGGCGACCGGACGGAAGTGCAGTGCCTGAGGGAAATCTTCGGCCGTCGAATCGAAAAAATTCCCGTTTCCTCCAACAAATCCCAGCTTGGCCACACGCTGGGGGCGACGGCCGCCATTGAAGCGGCCCTGGCCGTTGAAGGTATGAGGAAAGGGATTCTGCTGCCGACCATCAACCACCTGCCGGATCCGGAATTTGCCGATATCGATGTCGTGCCGAACGCGGCCCGCAAACAATCCCATGAAATCGTCCTGTCCAACGCATTTGGATTCGGCGGGACAAACTGCTGTGTGATCTTCCGGGGAATGTGATATGAAACCCAAACCGTTTTTGCCTGAAGCGTACAAGATGGATGAGCGATTTGTTCGCGACCGGACCACCGGGCTGGTCTGGCACAGGACCCCGTACCGCGTGTTATATGCGGATACGGACCGTTCACAGGTTGTTTACCACTCCAACTATCTGCGCTATTTTGAAGTCGGGCGCGCCTCGCTGATGCGGGATGTCGCCTACCCCTACAAGGCCATTGAAGAAAGCGGCTATGTGTATCCGATTTACGATCTGGGGCTGTCGTTTTATCAGCCCCTGGCGTACGACGATGTCATGCACATCCATACCCGGCCGGTCAACCTGGAGCGCGTGAGGCTCCAGTTCGATTATGTCATTACCCACGCGGATGCGGGGGAGCTCGTCTGCACGGGATTCACCAAACACTGCGCGGCCAATGCCTCCGGCCGCCCCGTGGCGGTGGACCCGAAAACGGTTCGCTTATGGCAAACCTTTCCCGATCCGTTATGAAACTTCGCTTTTCCCTCGAGCTTCCCATCCGCCCCTTCCTGCGCGACCATTGCGTGGAGGGGAAGGCCGTTTTCCCCGCCGTGGAGTCCCTTGCGGCGCCGGCCGGCGAAAAAAGTGAAACCTATTTTGCCAGAGTCACCCCGGCGGAGGGAGGCCGCGGATTTTTAATGTTTGATGCGTGGATCTTTGACCGGGAGGAAATGCTTTGTGAAAGCATCCACGGTTTGAGGATGCGCGATATTTTCCGGGGGCGCCTGCAGCCGCCGCACTGGATCAGGGAAGGAACATGATCAACGCTTTCTGGGTTTGTCTAACCGCATATCTGGCCGGGTCCGTCAATTTTGCGATTCTGTTTTTCAAAATTGCCGGCCGCGCCGATCCGCGCCTGAGTTTCAGCGGCAATGCCGGAACGACGAATGTCTATCGTCTGGCGGGCATGCCCTGGGCGGTGCTGGTTTTTGCCCTCGACATCGGCCGGGCGATGGCCGTGGCGGCCCTGGCCTTGTATTTTCTCGATGGCGTGTGGCTGATCTGGGCCGGTTTTTTTCTGGTTCTTGGCAACAGCTTTCCCTGCTTTCACGGATTCCGGGGCGGCAAGGGCGTGGCCAACTATCTGGGATTTACGGTTCTGACCGTTCCCGTCGCCGCGCTTTCGGCCGCGTGGCTCTGGGTTCTGGTGTACTGGATCAAGCGAGTGCCGTTTATCGCATCTTTTTTCATGGTGGCCGCGCTTGCGGCGGGGCACGTCGTTTCTTCCAGTGGAGACTGGCTTGCCACGGCCGGCGCCGCCGTGACCTTTGCTCTGATTGTTTTCAACCACAGGAAGAATATTCGGGAGTACCGTCGGGAAGGGCATCCATCTTCTCCGGCATAAT
>JAQVQT010000064.1:6827-9623 GCA_028701435.1 Smithellaceae bacterium
CCAAACGCAGTTTTTGTTTTTGAGGGTCAGCCATCGTCCGCCTGCTTTTTTGCCGGCAAAACTAACCGGAAAAACAAATAAAGTCAAGAGGTTCATTGCCTCAACCGCCCCGACATTCTCTTTGACAAGTCCGCCGGTCTCTGCTAGAAATCTCTGCGTCCGGTGCTTCACTGCAAAAAAATCATACAAGGAGGTCTTATGTTGAAGAAAAAGCATTTTTTGTTTTTGAAACAGGGTTTCACGTTTGCCGCCTTGATTCTGCTTGCCGCCCTGATCGCGTCAACGGCGGCGGCATCCGCGCAGGCCGCCGAAAAAGCGGCCGCGGAAAAACTGGCGCCGGCGGTTAGAATCAACATCAACAAGGCCGATCAGGCGACGCTGGAGAAGCTTCCCGGGATCGGCCCCGTCAAGGCCAAAGCGATCATCGACGGCAGGCCCTACCGGAATATTGAAGATGTCATGAACATCAAGGGCATCAAGGGAAAGACGTTTGAGGAGATCAAGGATTCTATTGTCGTCAAATAACGTTGCGTTTCACACATGAAAAGGAGGATGGAGCGATGAAAAAAGTTTTGGTATTGGTTTGCTCGTTTTTACTGGTTGCGGCGGTGGCCTACGCCGCGGGGCCCAGAACCTATCAGGTGACCGGGCCGGTGATGGACGTGAAAGGGGATGTGATTGTCGTTAAGAAAGGCAGCGACAACTGGGAAGTGGCCAAGAGTGCCGCAACCAAGGTGACCGGCGATGTGAAAGTCGGCTCCAAGGTCACGATCGAATACACGATGACCGCGACCAAAATTGAGGCGAAGGCGGACAAGAAGGCGGGAACTAAAAAGAAGTAGCGATTTCAAAAGATGCCCTGTGCCGCATCGGCTGCCCGCTCAATAAAGGCGACTGCAGAGGCGGCGCAAAAAAAAGAGGCCATGAAAGGGTCTCTTTTTTTTGCCGGTTTGACATTCCCGCAATCGTCCTTAAACTTTTCTTCAGGGAGAACAGAATTCAAAAGACAGGACGGACAAAATGAAAAAGGCATGGATTGCCGCGGGATTGCTGTGGTTTGCGCTGGCCTGTCAGGGCGGCAACACACAGCCCGTGAAGGGGGCGGAAAAAATGAACGGTATGACCCAAACAGAAAAAGAGGCGGTCGCGACACTGGCCGGCGGGTGCTTCTGGTGCGTGGCTTCCGATATGAAAAAACTGCCGGGCGTGATCCGGGTTGTTTCGGGCTACTCGGGCGGCTCGGGGAAAAATCCCACTTACGAGACCTATATGGCCCAGGGGCACCTGGAAGCCGTGCAGGTTCATTACGATCCGGGTGTGGTGACCTACGGGCAAATCCTCCATTACTTTCTGAGGCATATTGACCCCACGGATGCCGAAGGTCAGTTTGCCGATCGCGGTTCCGGATACCGCAGCGCCATCTTTACCAAAGACGAGGCGGAAAGAAAGACGGCCGCCGGGGCTCTGCAGACTCTGGCCGCATCGGGAAAGTTCAGCAAGCCGATTGTAACGGAGCTGAAGCCCTTTACGGGATTCTATCCGGCGGAGGATTACCACCAGGACTATGACGCCAAGAATCCGCTGCGCTACAAGGCCTATCGAAGCGGGTCAGGCCGGGAAGGATTTCTTCGGGACGTTTGGAAGAAGGATCGGGACAATGGGCCGGCTTCGGCGCCGCTCTACCGAAAACCGGACGACAAAACCCTGAAAAAAACTCTTTCCCCGATGCAATACGACGTCACGCAGAAAAACGCGACGGAGCCGCCCTTTCAAAACGAATATGTCCACAACAAAAAAGAAGGCATCTATGTCGATGTCGTATCCGGGGAGCCCCTCTTCAGTTCGGAAGACAAGTTTGACTCCGGCACCGGCTGGCCCAGTTTTACGCGGCCGCTGGAGCCGGCCAATATCACGACCCGAGAGGACCGCGGCTTTTTTGCGACGCGCACGGAGGTTCGCAGCCGCCACGCGGACTCCCATCTGGGGCATGTGTTTCCGGATGGCCCGGGGCCTGCAGGCATGCGCTATTGTATGAATTCCGCGGCCCTGCGATTTATCCCTAAAGACGATCTGGAAAAAGAAGGCTACGGCCGCTATTTGAAGTTATTTTCTCCGGAAAAATAAAAGCCGTGGTTCCCCGCGGATGCTCCTGAAAAAGAGGCGGAGGATCAGCGGGTTGCCGGGGAATGCTCGGACTGAATGTTTGCCGCGATGGCGCGGACCCGCTCCATCACGTCCGGCAGGTCTATCGTGAGCAGCCGCCGGTTCTCCATGACCGGCTTTCCGTCGATGATGCTGGTTTTCACGTCTGACCCCCGCGCGGCGTAAACGATATGAGAGTAAGGGTTGTAAAGCGGCGTCAGGTGCGGCTGGTTCATATCCAGGATGATGATGTCCGCTAGTTTGCCCACCTCTATGGAGCCGATCAAGCGATCCAGTCCAAGAACGCGGGCGCCTTCGATGGTCGCCATTTTCACGACGGTTTCGGCGCTCATGACCGTGGGGTCGAGGAGCGTCACTTTGTGGACTTTTGCCGAAAGATCCATTTCCTGAAACATGTCGAGGTCGTTGTTGCTGGCGGATCCGTCCGTGCCCAGGCCGACCGTGATGCCTTTTTCCAGCATCAGCGGAACCGGCGCGACGCCCGCGGCGAGCTTCATGGAACTGGCCGGGTTGTGGGACACGCTGACGCCCAGATCGGCAAAAAGCGCGATGTCTTCCGGGTTCATCCAGTTGCAGTGCACGGCGACGGTCCGGTCGTCGAGCACGCCCAGATGGTGCAGATGCTGCACCGGC
>JAQVQT010000065.1:0-5583 GCA_028701435.1 Smithellaceae bacterium
ACATCCGCGCCCGCAAAAACCTGGAGGCCAACTTGGATCTGCTTCATACCCCTGAAGCTTTCCAAAACAAAAGCCGGTATTCCCGCACCGTGATGGACATTCACCGAGTTTTGCACACGGCCGCAAAGCCCTTCGGCGTTCAACTGTCCCTGTCCGACTACGAAGACAGCCGGCGCTCCCCGGTGAGAAGCGCCGATTTGATTCAGGCGGCCGAACAGCCCCAAGCCAATCCTTTTTACCCCTACTTTTCCGGGCGCCTGACGCAGGCGCTTGAGGAGTCGCCGGACTTTATCGGCTTCTCCATGAATTTCTTAAGCCAGGCGCTCTGCACCATGGCCATGATCGGCTTTGTCAAAAAAATTCACCCGCGGCAGAAAATCATTCTGGGCGGATCGCTTGCAACCTCCTGGATTCGTCTCACGGGGCGAACGGATCTGTTTTCCGGCCTGGTGGACCAAATGGTGGAAGGAGCGGGGGAGGAAAAACTGCCGGCGCTGCTGGGCATCCCCTCTCGCCGGGAAGGCCCCTCGGCCGATTATGACCTGCTGGAAAAAAACCGATATTTTTCTCCCGGTTTTATCCTGCCCTACAGCGCGGCGCAGGGCTGCTGGTGGCGAAAATGCTCCTTCTGCCCGGAAAAGGCGGAAGCAAATCCCTACCTGCCCCTGCCGGTATCGCGCGCCGCCAAGGAACTGGAGGCGCTTGCGCGAAAGACCCGGGCGTCCCTGATTCACCTTCTGGACAGCTCTCTCGCGCCCGCCTTCATGCAGGCACTGATCGAAAATCCGCCCGGTGCGCCCTGGTACGGCTTTGCCCGCGTGACGAGGCATCTGGCGGACGAGGATTTTTGCCGGGCGCTGAAAAAAAGCGGCTGCGTGATGCTGAAGCTCGGCCTGGAATCCGGAAGCCGGACCGTTCTGGATGCTCTCTCCAAAGGCATTGATCTTGACGAAGCATCTGCTGCGCTCCGGTCGCTCGACAAGGCAGGCATTGCCGTTTATGGTTATTTCCTGTTCGGCACGCCGTCGGAAACGGAGGCGGACGCCTACCAAACACTGGATTTTGCCGTTCAACATTCCGAATGCATCGATTTTCTCAATCTGGCCATCTTCAACCTGCCGGCCAACAGCGTTGAAGTGAAATATTTATCCACGCGGGAGTTTTATGAAGGCGATTTGTCCTTATACCGAAGCTTCCATCATCCCGCCGGGTGGCAGCGCGGGAATGTTCGCAGCTTTGTTGAAAAAAAATTCAAAAAACATCCGGCCATCGCTCCCATCGTTTGGCGCACGCCGGAATTTTTCACGTCTAACCATGCGCCTTTTTTTGCCTTTCTGAAAAATTCAAAATAATTTTTTCCCCTCTCTTGACAATGCCTAGATGTTGTGGTTAATGGAAGCCATCATACAATATGTAGTGTTTTTTAATGGTTTACTAACCCTCTTATTTTCATACACAAAGGAGTTCATTTTCATGGAAAAGAAAACCTATGCCCCTATCGTCCCGGAATTGACAAAAAACGCCATTACGGTTCTGGAGCGGCGCTATCTGAAGCGCGACAAAGAGGGAAAGGTGCTGGAGGCTCCGGTTCAAATGTTCCGGCGCGTGGCGGATACCATCGCCGCCGCGGACAAAAAGTTTGATGAAAAAGAGGATACAACCGCGCTCGCGGAAGAATTCTACCGAATGATGACCCAACTGGAATTTCTGCCCAATTCCCCGACGCTTATGAACGCCGGGCGCGAGCTGGGACAATTGTCCGCCTGCTTTGTCCTGCCGGTGGGCGATTCCATGGAAGAGATCTTTGACGCCGTAAAGTTCACCGCGCTGATTCACAAATCCGGCGGCGGAACCGGGTTTTCCTTTTCGCGCCTGCGTCCGGCCAATGACGTGGTTCTGACGACCACCGGCATTTCCAGCGGGCCGATCTCCTTCATGCGTGTTTTCGACGTGGCGACCGAGACGATCAAGCAGGGCGGAACGCGGCGCGGCGCCAACATGGGCATCCTGCGCGTCGATCACCCGGACATCATGGATTTCATCATGTGCAAGGCCGACAAAAAGCAGCTCAACAATTTCAACATTTCCGTGGGGCTGACCGAAGCTTTCATGAAAGCGGTGGAAAAAGACGAAAACTACGACCTCGTCAATCCCCGCGACAATCAGATTTCCGGAACCCTCAACGCCCGCAAGGTTTTCAACCGCATCGTCACTCAGGCCTGGGAAAACGGAGAGCCGGGCATTGTTTTTCTCGACCGGCTCAACCGGGACAACCCGACGCCCCACGTCGGGCAAATTGAATCCACGAATCCCTGCGGAGAGCAGCCCCTGCTGCCCTATGAATCCTGCAATCTGGGCTCCATCAACCTGGGAAAAATGGTCCAGAACGGCAAGATCAACTGGAAACGGCTGGGCCGGGTGGTTCAACTGGCCGTCCATTTCCTGGACAACGTCGTGGAAGTCAACAACTATCCGCTGCCGAAAATCCATGAAATGACCATGGGCAACCGCAAAATAGGCCTGGGTGTCATGGGCTGGGCGGACATGCTGATCGCGCTGGGCGTTCCCTACAACACCGAGGAAGCCGTTGAACTGGCCCACAAGGTCATGGGGTTTATCAATGAGCAGGGACACGCCGCGTCCCGCGCGCTGGCCAAGAGCCGGGGCGCCTTTCCAAATTTCAAAGGGTCCCTTTACGAAAAAAAAGGCGAGCCGCCCCTGCGCAACGCCACCGTGACCACCATTGCTCCCACCGGCACGATTTCCATCATCGCCAATGCCTCTTCCGGCGTAGAACCTCTCTTCGCCATCTCCTACGTCCGGCAGGTGATGGACAATGATATTCTGCTGGAAGTCCATCCCCTCTTTGAAGCCATGGCCAAAGAAAAGGGATTTTACTCGCCGGAACTCATGCAGCGGATTGCCGAACACGGAACGCTTCACGGCATCACGGAAATTCCGGAAGAGATCCGCAACGTGTTTGTCACCGCGCATGACATTACGCCGGAGGTGCACATTCGAATGCAGGCCGCCTTTCAGAAGTTTACGGACAATGCCGTCAGCAAAACCGTCAACTTCGCCAAAAGCGCCTCGATTCAGGATGTGACCCGCGTCTATGAGCTGGCCTACAAGCTCGACTGCAAGGGCGTCACCATTTACCGGGACGGATCAAGGGACCATCAGGTGCTGAGCGTCGGGAAAAAAGAAGAAACGGAAGCGGGCGCCGCCCAGGGAAAACCCGCAACCAAACGCGAACGGCCCAAAGTCCTCAAAGGCTGGACCTATCAGATGCAGACGGGATGCGGACCGCTGTATGTCACGGTGAATGAAGACGAAAACGGTCTATTTGAACTTTTTACCACGATGGGCAAGGCGGGCGGATGCGCCGCCTCCCAGAGTGAAGCCATCGGACGCATGGTGTCGCTGGCCTGGCGCAGCGGTCTTCAGGCGCGTCAGGTCATCAAGCAGTTGCAGGGCATTTCCTGCCATTCTCCGTCCGGCTTCGGTGAAAACAAGGTCCTGTCCTGCGCCGACGCGGTGGCCAAAGCCATTCAGGCGCACGTGGCGGCCAACGGCGGCAAGGTGCAGCACGTGAAGCGTGTTTTCCTCAAAGGCGCCTGTCCGGACTGCGGCGGCATTGTCGAGCACGAAGGCGGCTGCATGGTATGCCGCCTCTGCGGTTACAGCGAATGCGCGTAAGCGCGGCTTCTGGAGTCATGACGAAACGGACGGTCCTCGCGGCAGTCATTCTTTTTTTCTGCCTTTGTCCCTTTTGGTGGACGGAGGCCGGTGCGCAATCCTGCGAAAAAGTCGTTCGAAGCCTGAATGAACAAATTGCCCCGTCCATTGACGAGCCGGAGCTGGTCGAAATTCTCCGCACACTGCACCAGACAAACCACAAAAAGCTTCCGGCCACATTCGTGAACAAAAAGACAGCCAGAGCGAAGGGATGGAAACCCGGAAAGGACCTGTGGTCGATTGCCGCGCTTCGGGGATCCAGCATCGGCGGCGATCTGTTTTGGAACCGGGAGAAACGGCTGCCTGAAAAGAAATGGCGGGAAGCCGATCTGGATTACAAGGGGGGACGCCGGGGCCCGAAGCGCCTGGTCTTTTCCCGAGACGGAGCGCGATACGTAACCGTGGACCACTACCGGACATTTACGGAGGTGCCCCCATGCCGGTAAAACGATGCCTGTTAAACGGCCGATCCATCGGCTCTCTGGACGACCTTTATGACCAGCTTTCCAAAAAACGCTTCCTGCCCGATCACTTCGGCCGCAACCTCGACGCGCTGTGGGACGTGCTGACCGCGGACGTTCCCGGCCCCTTCAAAATCGTCTGGAAACAGGCCGGCCTTTCGAAGAAATCCATGGGAAGGGATTTTAACCGGGCCGTGAAACTGCTTCGGGATCTGGAAAAGGAAAGAGACGATTTTCAACTGACGCTCGAGCCGTGATCACGGGTCCAATTTACCGGTTGACACTGACTCTCTCCAGATTTCCGCCGTAAATCGTGCGGCCCAATTTCGCGGCCGCTTCGCTGACCGACACGATCTCATTCACCGTAAATTTAAGTTTGGCGCTGTGTTTTTCGGCCGTGACGGAAAAACCGGACGCGGCATTGTCGGGCTCCCTTTGGTCCGAAAGGCCTTTCGTTTGATTCGCGTCATCCAGCAGGGTCGTGTTGAGCAGTCCGTCAATAAAGGAGTATTTGACGATGTAATCCTTCTCTTTCAGGAGTTCCGTCAACCGGCGGATAAAGCCGGTGACGTCGTCGTAGGGCCTGATTTTTTCAAACGTAAACCAGATCGTAATCCTTTGATGCGTGATCATAGGCGCCGCATCCGGCGCGGAAATGATTTCGCTGAAGCTGCCGTTCTGGCCTACCTTGCCGTCAAAGTCCCCCAAAAAACGTATTCCGAACGCATCTGCGTTCTCACCGCTCCTTCCAAATTTCACCTTGAATACTTTCATGCTTCCCGTTCCGTATCGCGCAGGAGTTTTTTGCCGTAAAGCGGCGGCACTATACCACAAAAAAGCCGAAGGAAAAAATGCGTATTTTCGGGATCGCATTCCAACCCATTCACTTTACTTCTGTCGCGCCAAATCCTCTGCTGCTATGGCGATCTGGGTAAACATTCCTTTCGAGACCAGTTGTTCTATTCCATCGGATACGGAAAAGATCTCAGATTCGGCCACTTTAATTTTTTTTCCGTTGTTGATCACTTTTGATCGGCAGAGGATGAGAGGTCCCATGGCGGGTTTGAAATAGTTGATTTTAAATTCTATCGTCAGAATACGGAATTTCTCTGATACGGTTGTATAAGATGCGAATCCGGACGTATGGTCCGCCATGGTTGCGATCAAACCCGCATGAACGAATCCATCCCGCTGGCGGTGTTCATCAAGAACATTCAGGCAGGTTTCAAATACGCAATGATCCGCGTGAAGAACTGTAATGCCGCAGAATCCGGGAAAGCCCTGAACAAAAATTTTTTTTAAATATTCAAACCGATCAGACGGCATAGATCTCCTGTATTCTTAAGAAACGGTTTTGCGCAAGGCTACTTGATTTGATGAAGAA
>JAQVQT010000065.1:5683-9500 GCA_028701435.1 Smithellaceae bacterium
CCGTCTATGATTTCCTGTTGGTCGAGACGGAACGCGAGGCCGTGGAAGCCGTTTCCCATTTTATCAAAGAGACCCATCCCAATACGTTTCAAGAACCGTCACAGCCGATGATGGAAAACTTCGTCCTGGACAGCAGAGATGCGGTGATTGTCAAATCCCTGGTCAGTGAAGCCCCCCTTCAAGAGGTGGATGCCGTAATCCTCCCGACCCTTGAAAAGATCCTCGTGGACCTCGTGGCCGACACGGAAACCTTCTTTTTTCTCCAAAGTCATGAGATGCTCAATATCTTTGAAAGTGCGCTGGGGAAATATACCGTAAACAGGGACCGTTTGCTCCGTTATGCAAAAAGACGCAATAAAAAAGAAGAACTGCAGAGGATATTAAATCAAATAAACGGCAATAATGAATAAAAAGTGCCGTTAATTGGATATGATTACAAAAGACTCGTTACAATCCGAATGGATTCAGAAGGTTTCTGCCGAAAACCGGAAGGCCGACAAAATTCTGATCGAAAAGGCCATTCGCGCCCTATTACTTCTGGAGGGTCTTGTGGAATCAGGATTACCCTTCGTCTTCAAAGGCGGCACCGCCGTCATGCTGTTGCAGAAGCAGCCCCGGCGATTCTCGATTGACCTGGACATCATCGTCCCGGAAGAGGCGGATTTTAACACTCTCTTCGCCGGATTTATCGAAGCGAAAAGCTTCACCAGGTTTCAGGAACAGCGGAGGAGCTCATCTTCAAGCATCGAAAAGCGGCATTACAAATTCTTCTACAAGCCTGTGCCTCAGACAAATCTCGCCGAAGACAATATCCTGCTCGATATCCTGTTGGAAGAATCGCCATACCAAACGATTGTGCCAACGGATATTGATGCGCCATTTACCAGACAAGACGGAGCGCCTATTCAGGCCAAACTTCCCAGCAGGGAAGATATCCTGGCTGACAAACTGACCGCCTTTGCGCCGAACACCACCGGCATCCCTTACAGCAAGGGCGGATTCAGCACGGCCATGGAAATCATCAAACAACTGTACGACGTTGGAAATCTGTTTGCGGAGATTCGGGACGTTGCGGCTGTCGCCCGTACATTCCAAAAGATCGCGCTGACGGAAATGAAATACCGCGGCCTGACCGGCGGCACAGCAATCGTCCTGAACGACATTGCAAAAACTGCGCTCTGCTTGGCCACAAGGGGAAAAGCTGGTGCAGGCAACTTTGCCGCTCTGCAAAACGGGGTGTCGCAAATCAAGGCCTACATCTTTTCTGAAAGTTACCATATTGAGAAGGCCATTGTCTATGCGGCCCGAGCAGCCTACTTGACCAAGCTGATCGAAACCGGGGAAACAAGTCTTGTTCGCTTTGAGGAGGCCGGGCAGGTCAGCAGTTGGAGTATCGAAGCCCCGCTTGATACCAGGCTCAACAAGCTCAAGAAAACCAACCCCGAGGCGTTTTTCTACTGGTATCAGGTCTATCTGCTAAGCGCAAAGGGCCCAGCAGCGGCAAGTCCTTGATGGATGGTGTTTCGGGGAGCCTCTCCCTCCGGGCGAACACCGCGCCAGAAATTAAAGTGGTCTAAAAAACATGGAAAGGCGGAAGGGAAAGATGAGCAAAGGCGTTGGAAATTTCATCAAAAGGGTTTCGTTTTGCCTTTGGATCGCGATGGTGGGCTGCAGCGGCTACGGAATCCTTCAAAAGCAGGAAGTCTCCCGCATTCCCGATGCTCCTTACGAACGCATCATCCAGCTGGAAAATCCCGAGGGGGCGCCCGACAGAACGCTTGCCGGCGTTGTCCACGCCACGGGAAAAGCAACCGTGTGCGCGGATTATCCGCGGCAGCGGGTGATCAAAAGTCTCGATGATCTGGAAAAACCTGAGAAGCAGGCTTTCGCGCACTTCCAGAATTACGCCATTCGGGACGGCGATGAAACACTCGGCTATGTTTCCGTTCCCGTGGAGTACGGGGTCAATATCTGGCGCAGGGACACAGACCCGGTCTGCAAATACTCCGTGCAAATCCTTCCGCCCCGGCACCGGCCCGGGCAGACCGACTATCAGGACGCGGTCCAGGGCTCGACAAGCTGGTAGCGGGGAAGAGAGGTTTTTTAAGCGTTTCCATTCCGGACCGCCGAAGGGTCTGCTTCAGCGAATGCGGTTCGAATGCATTGGTTTTCAGGCTTCGGGAAAGCGATAGCCTTTTTCTCTGAACAATTTCAGACAGGCATCCACCACGAGCGGGTCATAGAGAATCCCCCGATTCGCTTCAATCTCGTCCAGCGCGGCTTCGATGCCGAGACCGGGGCGGTAGGGACGATGCGAGGCCATCGCTTCCACGACGTCCGCAACGGAAAGAATCCGGGACTCCGGAAGCAACTGCGCCCCTTTGAGGCCGTTGGGATAACCGGAGCCGTCCATCCGTTCATGGTGCTCCAGAACGATTCTCGCGATGGGCCAGGGAAACTCGATGTCCTTAAGAATGTCATAACCGGCCTGAGAATGGGTTTTGATGAGCCGGGACTCGAGATCGGTGAGCATGGTGGGCTTGCTGAGAATCTCGGAGGGAACGGAGATTTTGCCCAGATCATGGACCATGCCCGCCATATGGATGCCTTCGATCTGCTCGTCGGTCAGTTGCATCTCCACTGCAATGGCCCGGCCCAGATCGGCCACCCGGCGCTGATGGCCCGCCGTGTAAGGGTCCCTGGTTTCCACGATCATGGCGGTTGCCCCAACGGTGGCGGCAAGCGCGTCGCGCAGTCTGGCAAAGCTCCGGCTCAGGGCCTCCTCCCCCTGCTTGCGTTCCGTGACGTCCCTTACAATGCCCCGGAATGCGATCGAATTTCCATCGGGATCTTTGATTAAGGACACGGATGATTCGACATGCCTTCTGGTCCCGTCTTTTCTGGTAATGTCAAAGTCAACCACTTTTCCGGGCTTCCCGGTTTTGTAAATGTTCTCATAGGCATGAAAGCATTTTCTTCCGCTTACCAGATCGGTGTACTGCTTGTAGTTCAAGCCGATTAATTCTTCTTTGGAATACCCGTAAATTCGAGACATGGAGTCGTTCACGAAAATGAAGCTGCCGGCAAGGTCCTGCTCAAAATAGCCGTCTTCCATGCTTTCCAGAATCGTCCGGTACTTTTCTTCTCTTTCCCGCAGGGCGTCCTCCGCCTTTTTGCGGTCGGTGATATCCGTGATGAGATTCAACGTCGCGGGCCGGTCCTCCCAACTGATGAGGATAGAGCTGATCTCGATCCACGCGACGAGGCCTTTCTTGTGGAGCGCCCGGTAGGTATAACGCGTGGGGGCGGCATCGCCGTTGATTTTCTCAAGATATCGCTTCACCACCATGTCCCTGTCCTCCGGATGCACCAGTTCAAAGACAGGGATGGACATAAATTCCTGCACCGAATATCCAAAAGCCTCGACCGCGCGGGCGTTGACAAATTTAATTTTGCCGTCCTGGATCACGATGATCGCCTCATCGGCGTTTTCGACCAGAGACCGGTAATGTTCTTCGCTTTCCCGCAGCGCCGTCTCGGAGCGCCTGCGTTCGGTGATATCTTCAATAATCCCCACACCCCCGATAACGCCCTTGCCCTCCAGATGGATCGGCGTAAAAATAGCCCTTATCGGAGTGGCTTTGTCCGCGGTAACCGAATGATATACATCCTCATAAAAGACGGTCCTGCCTTCGAGCACCTGCCGGATATTGTCAACAATCTTTTGATCCCGCAATCCGAACAGGTCGAGGCCAATCAGGACTTCTCTGGAAGACCCGATAATATCAACAAAATGATCATTGCACGCGACAATGAC
>JAQVQT010000066.1 GCA_028701435.1 Smithellaceae bacterium
GTCTCCCATGCAGGCGGACCCCTCGGCAATTTTGATCGTCGATTGCGCGGCGTAAACCGGCACGGCCATCAAAATAAGTAAAGCCAGAAAAAATAATATCTTACGCATAAACACCTCCTTGATTTTGCGGATCGACAATATCACGATATAAAAGAAAATTAAAGGCTTCATCCGTTTAATGGGTGCTTTTATCTTTTCACCATCGAGTCATTAGAATGCAAGCTTTAAGCATCAATATCATTGGGACGATTGAATCCTTAAACTATTTCACAAAGGGGTGTTCCTCCAGAACAAACCGTCTCAAACCATACGTGTCGGCATGGGCGGCATGACCAAGCCAACTTTGGATGAAGGGACTTAGTTCTTTTAACGTTTTTTTTCCTGTTTTATAATCTTCCTGAAGACGTTTCAGGCGGTGAATAAAACGATAAATATTGTCTTTTCGAAGGCGGCGGTGGGTGGAATAGACACGGTAACCCAGATGATCAACACCCTCCGAAATCGGCATAACGGTTGTTTTCCGCGGATGCAGCATCAGACGTTCATGGCAAAGAAAGTCGGCGATCTGTTCCCGGATGCTCCACAAACGCCGTTTGTTGTCGTCGAAAACAGTCAGATCATCAACATAACGGATATATGCCCTGCAGTGCAGCCGTTCCTTGATGAAATGGTCGAGATCGTTCAGATAAATATTGGCAAAAAACTGGCTGGTCAGGTTGCCGATGGGGATGCCTTTTCTTCTATGGAAAGGGGTGAATAAATCATCGCCCGGGAAATAGGTTGTCACTTCATCCTGCGCGTTGCTTTTTGCGATAATGAGGTGTGTCAGCCACAAGGTGTCAGGACATTTGATTTTTCGCTCAATCTTCTCTCCAAGAATCTGATGGTCGATGGAAGGAAAATACTTCTGAACGTCTGTTTTCAGGACGTATTTGTATTTCCCCGCATGTTGCGTAAAGCGGTTCACTGCTGCGTGGGTGCCCTTTCCGGCGCGGCAGGCATAAGAATCATGAATGAACGATCTTTCAAAAATCGGCTCGATGACATTGCAGAGCGCGTGATGAACGACGCGGTCGCGATAAGGCGCTGCGCTGATTCTGCGCGTTTTACGATCATAGATGGTAAATTCCCGATACGGTCCCGGCGAATAGCGCTTGTCCGCCAATTCCGTCTGCAAGGAAAGGAGTTCTTCCTCAATATTTCTTTCAAATGCGGCGCAACTGATTTTCGTGCGTTTACCCTTCCGGGCGCTACGGCTGGCCCAATAAAGATTGTCAAACGAGATCAGTTGTCCGTATAATTGTCCGTATTTTTTCATGTATGGAAAAATTTTAATGTAGAAAAATGGACAGACGGATTCTTCGCCGGCGGGCTACCAAAACCGTCCGTCCTCTTTTATATTCGTCCGGCGATATAGCCGGCGCAGGACAGAGGGTCCATAGATTAAGATCTGCACTATCCGTCTTTCCTTGAAAAGGCGGCATCTTGGCATTCGCCTTAGTCTTGGGGCCGGAAGCACCAGCCGAAAACCGTTGTTGCTGTTTCGGTTTGTCGGTTTGTTCCTGTTCCGGTTCGCCGCGCGGACGTTCCTCGGTTTGTTGTTCCAGGAGCCGCCGCGAAGGACGTTGGCCCGCTGCCCTAAATGTAAAGCGCTGCTTCTATTCCGGCTCCGCTTTGCATTTCTTCATCCAGCCGCCGAGCATTCTGCCGATTTCCACAATGGCGGCGGCTGCGTATTCATACTGCCTCAAACTGAACAGTCCCATATCCTTGCTCAGGCGAATGTAATGTTTAAGGCGCTCCAGTACCATATCTGCGTTTGCCAAGCAGTCGTTCCGATCTCCCGTCTTTTTGGCGGCAGCCAGCAAGCTGTCATAAAAATCCAGCATCGCATCTTCGATGCGCTTCGCCATGACAAAGCGCTGGCTTTTGGGAAACTTCTGCGTGTGAGCTAGAATCCAAATCGTAAAATCGTAAGTCTTTATAAATAATGGTGATTCTTTGATACACCGTCTCCTTGAAACTTCGCATGCGGACCACTTCATGCAACCGGTTGAATGCAAACGTAAAAAAAGCAGCGGATGGGGGCATCGCCCCCATACCCCCTTGTAGAAAACAGAAAACCAGAACTCAGAAAACTATCTTGGGGCCGGAAGCACCAGCCGAAAACCGTAGATGCTGTAGCGGTTCGTCGGTCTGCCCCTGTCCCGGAACGCCGCGCGGACGTACCCCGGTGCGTTGAACCAGGAGCCGCCGCGAAGGACGTGATACTGACCAGAATCCGGACCACCGGGATTGTTCCTGCCGCTGGCGGAATAATATTTATCACCGTACCAATCCTGGCACCACTCCCAAACATTGCCCATCATGTCATGCAAATCAAACGAGTTGGCACGAAACCTTCCCACCGGAGAGGCAAAGGCAAATCCGTCGCTGCACTCATGTTTATCGTTCCACTGGCTTCCATTGGGCAATTTTGTCAGATCGGCGACGTTGGCAAATGTGCAGGCGTTGTCTTTATCGTTGCCCCAGTAATTACGGTCCTGCGTACCGCCGCGCGCCGCATACTCCCATTCCGCCTCTGTCGGCAGACGATATCGTTTGCCGCTCTTTGTTGAAGCCCATTGCGCATAGGCTGCCGCATCGCTCCAACTGATGCAGGCCACCGGATGATCGTCGCGGTTGTCCTGATACTTGTTGGGATTCCGCCAATTTGCCCAACTCCGCCAATTCCAAGCTTTTTCCTTGTCGTTCAAGTCTAACGCCCAACAACCTGAAACGCCGCCCGCGTTTTTTTCCGCATCCGTCCGGTAGCCCGTGGCGTCCACGAACCGGCGAAATTGTTCGACCGTCGTTTCATGCTTCCCCATGTAAAAATCATCCACGCAGGCTTCATGAACCGGCTTTTCGTCACCCTCTCCATCTCCGAATGTATCCCCCATCGGATAGCAGCCACCCTTGACAAAGATCATCTCCATGCCGGTGGCGGGATCTTTGAAGGCATCTCCTCGTGACGGTTCGGGCGCGGGCGGCCGGGCCATGGCATACTCGGTCCTGTCGGGGACAGTCGACTCAGTTACCTCCCTTTTGCCGGGCCGGAAATAGAAATGCCCGACCAGCGAAGACGTTTCCCAAGGTAGCTGCCCGGTTTCCTTTAACACTTGTTTTCGGACCTCCATGAAAACATCATTGATAGGCAGGCCGGGTTTTACGATGTTGGAAAGAAGGGCTTTCGTGTAAGGGCTGTTGCGCCCTTCTCCGTCATGGGCGATCTGGTTGGCCCCCGTGGAATAGGAAATGAAAGTACCCATCGGAGCGGAGCTAATGATTTCAAGGCCTCTTTTGGCGCTTCGGAAGGAACGACCGAAGGGATTGTCGCGACAGGCATCCAAAAGGACGATGTTCATGCCGTTTTGGGCATGTTCCATTTCCGCCAGAATCATATCGGCGTTGACGGCCTGAAACTTGACGTCCGATGGCTTGTCCACGCGGGCGCCGACCGGAATGAGATAGTTGACGCCGTCGATTTGCATCCCGTGGCCGGCATAGTAGAAAAGGCCCACGCCTCGGTTTCTCCTGAGCTTGCCGCCGAACTCCCGAATGGCATTTTCCATGGTCTGATGATTGGCATTGCGGTGCAGGGTGACGTTGAAGCCCAGGCTTCTGAGCGCAGCCGCCATATCCGCCGCGTCGTTGACGGGGTTCTTCAAGGGACCGGAGCTGTAAGCGCTGTTACCAATGACCAAAGCGGTGCGCTGCTGCGTAGCTGCGATGGATGAAAACGGGCAAAGTAAGAAAAGGATCAGCGGAATAAGGAAAAATCTTGCGGGCATGGATTGCATGAAAAACCCTCCCAGATAAGAAATTGAAGGCTATATACTTCGGCTGTCGCAAAAAAACAATGAAAAATCCCGTAAGGAAAGGTTTGAAACTATTTCCTGCAACCATTCACCATCTGACATAGCGGGTTTAAAAACCCGCCCTACATTTGCTCAATCTATGGCCCGTGGCTTGCGAGGAATGGTCTTGCCACCCGCAAGGGTGATCGCGACCACCCATGCGGGTGGCAAGACCGTTCCCTACAACCACTAACTCAAAAGGAACGGTCACGACCGTTCCCTACAATCATCCACTACTTCACTTTCCCGATGGGAAAAGCCTGGCCGCTGATGGAGATGGTGGGATACTGCGCGCGCTTGAACACCTTCTCCGCCAGGATGGGTACTTCATTATCCACATAATCCGCAAGCTCCGTGGTTCTGATATATCCGGTCCTGCCTTTATCCGCCTTGCCTTTCAATCCTTCAGTCAAAACATAGGTGAACAAGCCATGACCCTGATAGCCTTCCAGCGCTTCCTGCAGTGACGTGGACGCCGACAGAATCGTCGATCCCACGGCCCGGCTTAAAATCTTCAGCGCCGTATCCTCGCTCATGCCGCGGGTGAGCATCGCCACCTGAATAGCTTCACCCAATGCGCCCGCATTGCAGGTATCGATGATAATCAGCTTCTTCGTCGCCGGAATATTGGCCAGCGCCTCTTTGAGCGTATGCTGCGAGATGGCATCGGTCTTGAGCTTTTCGGTCCGGAGCGATCCCACATTGGAGGTAATCAGAAAATATTCTCCTTCATCCACCGTGCCGTGGCTCGCGATGTAAAACACAAACAGGTCGTCGGGTCTGAGCGCCTTAAACGACTGGATTTCCCGGATGATCGCCTCACTGGTGGTGGCTTCACGGGTGACGAGTTTTTTAATATGAACCTTCTCAAACAATCCCTCCGCGGCCTGTTTCAGCGTTTTCGCAAAAAGCTCGGCGTCCGCCACGGGATAATTCAATTTCAATTTTGGATTTTTGAATTCATTAATCCCGATCACCAGCGCGGTAAGCGACGGCTTGGCAGCCGAGGCAAACGTCGCGGTCACTTCATAAACGGCATCATTGCTCTGCATGCTGTTGTCGCCGTTGAAAGCCACCGCCCGGATGACATTCCTTCCCTGCGCCAGTTTCAGGGTATAGTTTTTCAGAATCGCTTTGCCGTCTTTGGAAACAAGCTTGACAGCCCGGCTGTCCATCACCACAGCGGTTCCATTCAGATACAGACGGATATCCCCGACACCACCGCCCTTTTCCGTCAGTTGGAGTCGTATGGTGACGTCATCCGTGCCGACCTGCGAAGGTGTATCCACAATCTTCACGGAAGGCGGTTCTTTTACATCGGCCAGCGTTCGGAAATCCTGAAGCGACCCGCCGGAAAGCGCGATCTTTACCAGATCCGGCCGGAAAAACGACTCGCGGTAATTCTCAATCCCATAGACATTGTCGCCTATACGGACGTTCAGATGCTTGTCGCCACCCGCAGAGGCATTGTAGTACCCCTCCGGCGTGATAACGATCCATTCGCCGTCTTTAAAGCGCACAAACTGGACTGTTTCCTTGCCGGTTGAGATGTTCCACAGGCGGGTAGTGCCATCTTTGCTTGCCGAAAGGATATGCTTCCTGTCTCCAGAGAAAGCCAGGGATTTAATCTCGTCCGTATGCCCCTTCAGTGTTTTTATCTCGCCGCCCTGACGGAGATTCCATAATTTCACGGTGCCGATCCAGTCGCCGGAAACGACGAACTTTCCATCGCCGGAAAGCGCCAGAGAAGTGATAAAGCTGGGATGACCCGGAAAGGATCTTACTTCCCGGCCCGAGGTCAGATCCCAGATTCCGAGGATGCCCTGATTGCCGCCTTCGGCCGTAACGATCTGTCTTGAGTCGGCGGTAAAAGCCACCTGGTTAAAGCCTTCCCTTTTTTGATTCGCCCGCAGTCTGATGGATTGTTTTCCCGTGGCCGTATTCCAGATGCCCAGGACTCCTCTTTCGTCATCCAGTGAGTAAGAGGCGGCGGCGATCAGGCTGCCATCTGGTGAAAAAGCCACATATCCGCTGGACGACGACAAACTTAAATGATCGGGAAAGTTTTCGAGGGCGATCGCCCGGCGATTCCGGACATCGACAAGACGGATGCTTCCCCCGTCCTTGTCCGCCATAAGCGCGTAGCGTCCGTCGGGAGAAAAAGTAACGGCCTGTTGCGGGCTGTCGTAGGCTGTCGGATAGCGATCGGCGGCGTCGCTGATGATCGCCCGATCTGTTCGGCTATCGATGACCTGATAGCCCTTGTCGATGATTTTGAAGAAGCGCCGATTGCCCCATTCGTTTTGCCCTTTGGTCCACCAGTTGTCGAATGGCTCGATTGTCCGGCGGCCGGTCAAACGGCCCTGGCGGCGGTCAAACACCGCGAGCTCCTCATTCCCGGCGATTTTGACTTGCTCCTGGTCCGCCGAAAAGAAAGCCAGATTGATCCCCTGGACATCTCCGCCGAAGCTTCTGATTTTTCTGTGCCGGGCGGCATCCCAGAGGGAAACCTTATCGGTTGCGGAAACGGCGATCAATCGGCCGTCCGGTGAAAAACGCACCGCGGCATCGTCAAGTTTATGATCATCCGTCAAACTGGCTTCCACCTGTCCCGTAACCATATTCCAGAGAATCATGACCGGAGGGAAGGAGGAAACGGCAACAAAGTACCGCCCATCGGGAGAAAAGGCGATCGTGCCGTTCGTTTTCATATTGCCTGCCGGAAAGCCGCTAAGCGCCTTTGCCAGTTTCCCGCTCGCGACATTCCAGAAGAAAATATTTCTGTCCTCGCTGATGGACGCCACCAACTGACCGTCGGGAGAGAACGCGACCTTGCTGACCCCTTCGGTATGCCCGGCAAAGCGGTGTATTTCCTTTCCCGAATTTACCTCCCAGAGTCTGACGGTGTTATCCTTTTTACCCTTGTTCAGATTGGGCGTCTCGCTTCCCGATGCCAGATATTTCCCGTCCGGTGAAAAGGCGATCGTGTGAATGCTGGAGGTATGACCTTTGAAGATCATCAACTCGCGCCCGGTTTTGAGATCCAGGAGCTGAATGTTGCGGAAAGTAAGATCTCCGCCGGGGACCTTTTCGTTTTGGCCGCCCACCACGGCAAGAGACATCCCGTCGGGAGAAAAAGCAGCCGCGATTGCGAGGAGCGGCTTCCCCTTTTTGCTAAGCCTCCTGATCTCCCGACCGGTCTTTACATTCCATAATGCGGTGCCCCCCTTGGATTCCAGGGAAAGCAAGGATTGGCCGTCGGGACTGAAGGCGACGAAATCAACCATGTCCCGGGCGACGAATGTTCGAATCTCACGCCCTGCTTCCACGTCCCACAGCTTGATGTTTTTATCAGAACTGCCGGATGCGAGATATTTTCCGTCTGGCGAAAAATCGACGGTGCTGACATTGCTGGAATGTCCCTTCTGGACGAAGATTTCCGGCACATCCGCCGCAAAGACAGAAGTTTCCAGAAACAACGCCAGAAATAATCCGAAAATGAAAATGAATTTTCTTTCCATACTCATCACAACCTTTTCACAGACAGAATCTGTTGTTCTTCATTTTTCCCGATAAAGATTCACCCTTGTCTTTTTCGTATAGTTTCCTGCGCAATACCGGCAAAACCCCCTCCTTTTCTAAAGGAGGGTTGGGGTGGATTTCGCGTGAAACGCGAGTCTCCCTCCTTTTCTAAAGGAGGGTTGGGGTGGATTTTAAATAGTCCCCAATCCTTTCTAAAACGCCATCAATATTTTTCAGAATGTCTATGTTGGAAAAGCGCATCACGGTTAATCCCAAACCTTGAAGATAGCATTCCCTGGCCTGATCCTTTCTCACCCCATTACTTTCGTAATGCTGCCCACCGTCAATCTCCATGACAAGTTTAGCCTTGGGGCAATAAAAGTCCACGATGTAGTTGCCGATATTTTTCTGACGATAGAATTGCAAGTTGCCTATCTGTTTTCGCCTGATCTTCGACCAGATAAGCTGTTCGGCATCGGTCATGTTGCTTCTTAACGTCCGGGCCAACGGCTTTAATTTTTTGTTGAAGGGCAACATTAAAATCCCCCCTGTCCCCCCTTTACTAAGGGGGGAATGTGACCCTGAGGCTCAACCCCCCTGTCCCCCCTTTACTAAGGGGGGAATGTGACCCTGAGGCTCAATCCCCCCTGTCCCCCCTTTACTAAGGGGGGATGTGACCCTGAGGCTCAATCCCCCCTGTCCCCCCTTTACTAAGGGGGGAATGTGAACCTGAGGCTCAATCCCCCTTGCCTTTGGACTTTACCGCATCATCTCTGTCGAATCAGGACGGCTCCGTTGCAGCCTGCTTACGCCAAGAAGGTAAACCTGCTCGGTTCACCTCTGACCTGCGGGCAAGGCAAGCCGGAAACCAGATTAAGGTTTGAAACTATTTCCTACAACCATTCACCATCTGACATAGCGGGTTTAAAAACCCGCGCTACATTTGCTCAATCTATGGCCCGTGGCCCGTGATGAACGGTCTTGCCACCCGCAAGGGTGGTCGCGACCGTTCCCTACAATCATCCACTATTTCACCTTCCCGATGGGAAATGCCCGGCCGTTGATGGAAACGATGGGAGACCGGCTTTGGGAAAATGCCTCCTCGGTAAGTGCCGGCATTTGACTGCGCACATAGCGCGTAAGATCGGTCGTCTTGATTAACCCGGTCTTTTCCGTGTCCCCTCTGCCTTTCAATCCTTCCGTCACCAGGTAGGCAAACGGACTTTTCCCCTGATCTCCTGTCATCGCTTCCGAAAGAGGCGCGGATGACGCGAGTATGGTTGACCCCAGCGCTCTGCCCATAATCTTCAGAGCTGTCTCTTCGTTCATGCCCTGCATTCGGGAAAGCGTTTTCCCCTCCGCGCCCGGCACGCGGGGATTGCAGGCGTCAATCAGAATCAGTTTTCCAGCCGCCGGAATATTGCCGAGAGCCTCCATCAGCTTTCGCAGGGAAATGGCGTCCGTTTTGAGTTTTTCCGCACTCAGCGAATTCACATTGGACGTCAGAAGAAAATATTCCCCCTCTTCCAGGACCGCGTAACCGGAGATGTAAATAACAAACAGATCCTCCGCGCGCAGGGATTGAAAGGCTTTCATCTCCCGAAGGATCGCCTCGGCCGTTGTCTCTTCGGGCCGGGTCAGGGTTTTGACGGCCGTCTTTTCGTAGATTCCTTCCGATGCGCCTTTAAGCGCGCCCGCAACCAGCTCCGCGCTCGCCGCCGCATACGGCAGTTTGAGGCCGGGATCCACAACCTCGCCGACGCCGACGGCCAAAGCGGCAAGCGAAGGCCCCGCCACCGCTTTATAGTCGGCCGTCACCTCCCATGCCGCCTCGTTGCTCCGCATGCTGTTGTCGCCGTTCTGCACCGCTGCATGAATGACGTTCTTTCCGCGGACGAGCTTCAGGGGATAGGCCCTGAACACGGCCTGCTGCGACTTTTCCGGCGCCGAAACCGAACGGGTATCCATCAGCACGGCGGTCCCGTTCAGATAAAGACGGATGTCCCCGATGCCGCCGCCCTGCTCGTCAAGG
>JAQVQT010000002.1:0-4530 GCA_028701435.1 Smithellaceae bacterium
GCCCGCGTCGGCCGTGACGCCGAAGTAGCTGCCCGGAATGCTGGCGATGGCTCCGTCAATGGAGGAAAAGCTCTGCAGCGGATGAATGCTGGCGGTCAAAGCGCCGGCGCGTGCCGCGGCGGCCAGCAGATCCAGTCCGCCCGCGCCGCTCATGTGAAAAACCTTTTTCCCTTGAATGCCCGGGGCGGCGGCGATCTCCCCGCACACGGAAGCGATGCGGTCGTCCGGCGTCGTGATTAGAATGCAGTCGGCGCGGGCGGCCGCTTGCGCCGGATGATGAAAACCGGGCACCCGGAGATAGGATGTCGCCCGTTTCAGGTGGGCGGCGGAAAGATCGGCAATGGCCGCGACGTTGTGGCCGGCCTTTTCAAGCAGAAATCCAATGGCCGTTCCGACCATGCCGGCCCCGACCACGGCGAACGTGAGCGAATGCTTTTTTTTCTTCATTTCCCGTCCCATAAAAAAAGGGTCTTCCGCGGCGTAAGGAAGACCCGTATTTGACAGTTTTTGTTGACTCCCGTCTCAGTCTGCAACAAGTGATCCAAGCGGTTGGAAGGTTCCTAACACAAGGCGCCCGGGCCGTCAAACAATATTTCTTTGCCGAAATATCTTGTTTTTAACCTCTTCTCCGGCTAAACAATACGCAGGGTGAAGAAGATGAAACCAGTGGATTTGATGATGTTCGATTTTGACGGAACGCTGGCGGACACGGGCGAGGACATCGCCGCTTCCGTCAATCACGCCCTGGCCGCTCTGGGGCTCGGTTCATTGCCGGTTGACGTCATTCTCGGCTTTGTCGGCGACGGCCTGCGGATTTTGATGGAAAGAGCGCTCGGCGCGGATCAACGGGCAAAGCTGGATGAGGCGATGGAGTTCTTCCTGCGCCATTACGAGCAGCACCTGCTGGACCACACGAAGCTGTACCCCTCAGCCGAAGAAATGCTGAACCATTTTCGCTCTACAAAGAAGGTGATCCTCACCAATAAGCGTTATTACCTGACCATCGCCATCGCCAAAGGGCTGAAGATCGACCGGCACTTCCTGGAAATTGTCGGATCGGATTCGACGCCGTTTCAAAAGCCCGACGGACGCGTCATCGCGTATCTTCTGGAAAAGTACGATGTCGTGCCGGACAGAGCCGTCCTGATCGGCGACAGCCGCAACGATGTGGCGGCGGCCCGAAGCGCCGGGGTCCTGTCCTGCGTTCATTTGAATGGACTGGGCAACCGGGAGGCGATGCTGAAGATGGGCGCCGATTTTTATTTTGAACATCTGACGGAGATTCAGTCTCTGTTTCACTGACGATGATTAAGAAAATAGAACATACCCTTCGAAAATATTCCCTGCTTGAAGAAGGTGACCGGGTGCTGGTCGCTCTGTCCGGAGGGGCGGATTCCTGCGCGCTGCTTCTAGTGCTTGCGGCTCTTGCCCCGCATTGGCGTCTGGAATTGATTGCCGCCCATTTCAATCATGGCCTGCGCGGCGCTGCATCCGACGAGGACGAGGCGTTTTGCCGAAGGCTGGCTGAGCAAGCCGGTCTGGTTTTTGTGACGCAAAAGCTCGCCGCGCCCGGTATTCCCGCGGGCTTGTCGCCGGAAGACTACCTGCGGAAGGAAAGGTTTCGCTTTCTGGACCGAACCGCCGCGGATCACGGAGCCCATAAAATTGCGCTCGGCCATCACCGGGACGATCAGGCGGAGACCTTTTTGCTGAACATGATCCGCGGAAGCGGTCTGGACGGCCTCAAGGGGTTTTTGCCCATTCGGGACAACCGGTACATTCGCCCGCTCATCGAGGCGTCCCG
Organism: Smithellaceae bacterium; assembly: GCA_028701435.1. Lineage (GTDB taxonomy): Bacteria > Desulfobacterota > Syntrophia > Syntrophales > Smithellaceae > UBA8904. The sequence goes on from JAQVQT010000002.1 coordinate 1,805, forward strand.
GGATGAAATTCTCGCCTTTCTCCATGAGCGGGGCGCGGGCTTTCGCAAGGACGACTCCAATGAGAGCGAGGTCTATCTGCGAAACCGCGTCCGCCTTGAACTGATTCCTTTTCTTCGGGAAAAATACAATCCCCGAATGGAGCAGACGCTGGCGCGGACGGCGGAAATTATCCGCCGGGACGACTCGTTTATCGACGGCTGCGTCCGGAAGATCCTCCACTCGCCGCATATTCAAAAAACGCAGCAGGAAATTTCTTTTTCCGCTTCGTATTTTTCGTCTCTTCATGAAGCGCTGATCTACCGGGTTTTCAAGGCTCTTCTGGAGAGTCTGGCGCCAAAGACGGGCGGTTTTTCATCCTCCCATCTTGAGGCGCTGGCCGGCCTGCTCAAAGAGCAAAAGACGGGAAAGAAGCTCAGCCTGCCTTATGGTCTTTCCGCCCGCAGGGAGTATGATCGCATCGTCCTTGCCGCCGGACCGGAAGAAAAAATTTACGACTACGAATATCCGCTGACGATTCCCGGCGAGGTTGACGTCAGGGAAAGACGAATGATGGTTGCCCTCAGTCGGGCAAAGGAAGCCCCTGTGAATGTGAAGACCGGCTTTACGTTTTATTTCGACGGGGACAAAATCCGGGAGCCTCTGGTGATCCGGAACCGCCGGAATGGCGACTGGTATGAGCCGCTGGGCACAAAGGGGTCCCGGAAAATCAAAAAGCTGTTCATTGACCGCAAGATTCCCAGGCGGGAGCGCGACCGAATCGCGCTTCTGGCCGACCGGGAATCCGTAATCTGGATCGAAAACCTGCACGCAAGCGAACGGGTAAAGGTAACGCCCGAAACGAAAAACATTCTGGTTTTGGAAATCCGGCCGCAAACGGACGGCGGCGGCATCCCGCAAGAAAATATTTGAGTTAAAACAGATATTATTATAAAGGCTTTCCAACATATTTAATTTCAAGGAGAAAGATATTGAATCAAGCTCAAAAGAATATAGCGCTTGTCCTGACGGTGCTTCTGGTGTTTCTTCTGGTCTGGCAGTTGTTCAATCAGCAAAAAAGCACCGCGAAAGAAATAACCTACACGGAAATGCTGGCCTATTTGAGCAGCAGTGAAATTACGGAAGTCACCATTCAGGGGGACGCCGTGTCCGGCAAACTGGCCAACGGCAACGTTTTTAAAACCTACGCCCCGAAAGACGACGGCCTGGTCGGAATGTTCCGTGAGAAAAACGTCAAAATCACCGCCAAACCGATCGAAGAAAATCCCTGGTACATGATTCTCATGTCCTGGTTTCCCATGCTTCTCTTGATCGGCGTGTGGATTTTCTTTATGCGCCAGATGCAGGCGGGAGGCGGCAAAGCGATGTCTTTCGGCAAAAGCCGTGCGCGCCTGATCACCGACAAGTCCAAGAAAGTGACCTTTACCGATGTGGCCGGCGTCAATGAAGCCAAGGCGGAGCTGGAAGAGGTCATCGACTTTTTAAAAGACCCCAAGAAATATACCAAACTGGGCGGCCGCATTCCCAAGGGGCTTCTGCTGGTGGGGCCTCCCGGAACCGGCAAGACTCTCCTGGCGCGGGCGATTGCCGGGGAAGCCGACGTGCCTTTTTTGAGCATCAGCGGCTCCGATTTCGTGGAAATGTTTGTCGGCGTCGGCGCGTCGCGCGTGCGGGATTTGTTCGGCCAGGCGAAGAAGAACGCTCCCTGCATTATCTTCATCGATGAAATCGACGCGGTGGGACGCCATCGGGGCGCGGGCCTCGGCGGCGGACACGACGAGCGCGAGCAGACACTCAACCAATTGCTGGTGGAAATGGACGGCTTTGAATCCAATGAGGGCGTGATTCTGGTTTCGGCGACCAACCGTCCCGATGTGCTGGATCCGGCGCTCTTAAGGCCGGGGCGCTTTGACCGCCAGGTGGTGGTGCCTCTGCCGGATGTGAGGGGGCGGGAGAAAATCTTTGAAGTGCATGCGCGCAAGCTTCCGGTCGCGGACGACGTGAATTACGCGGTTCTGGCCAGGGGGACGCCCGGCGCATCCGGGGCCGATATCGAAAATCTGGTCAATGAAGGTGCGCTCAACGCCGCGAGGCTGAACAAGGAAAAAGTCAATATGGCGGACTTTGAATTCGCCAAGGACAAGATCCTGATGGGCACGGAACGAAGAAGCATGGTTATCAGCGACCTGGAGAAGAAGCACACGGCCTACCATGAGGCCGGCCATACACTGGTGGCCCGGCTGATTCCGGGAACCGACCCGATCCACAAGGTCACGATTATTCCCCGCGGCCGCGCCCTGGGATTGACCCAACAGCTGCCGGTGGACGAAAAGCACACCTACCCAAGCCGGTATCTGGAAAACAATATCGCCGTCCTGCTGGGCGGGCGCGCGGCCGAAGAGCTGATTCTGAAGGATTTCACGACCGGGGCGGGCAACGACATCGAGCGGGCGACCAATCTGGCCCGAAAGATGGTCTGTGAATGGGGCATGAGCAAAACCATGGGGCCGCTCAGCTACGGCAAGAAGGAAGAGCAGATCTTTCTGGGAAGAGAATTTGCAACGCACAAGGATTACAGCGAAGAAACAGCAAAAAAAATCGACGAGGAAGTCGTAGCGATTGTCCAGCGCAACTACGACAAAGCCGTATCTTTGCTTGCCGAGCATATTGAAATTCTGCACAAGATGTCCAGAGAGCTTCTGGAAAAAGAGGTTCTCAATGCTCCGGA
>JAQVQT010000002.1:4630-25498 GCA_028701435.1 Smithellaceae bacterium
GCAAAATGGCTTCGGTGATCCGGAAAGCCTCCGCCGCGGTGGTTCTGATGCACATGCGGGGAACACCGGCCGATATGCAGCAAGGCGATCTGCGCTATGAAGATCTGACGGGTGAAATTATCGCATTTCTTTCGGGCGCCGTCCAAAAAGCCCTGGCGGCGGGCATCAGCCGGGAGCGGCTGGTGGTTGATCCGGGAATCGGCTTCGGCAAAACGTATGAGGACAACTGCACAATCCTCAACAAGCTTCGCGAGTTCAGGACGCTGGGCCTCCCGCTGCTGGTCGGGACCTCCCGCAAAGCCTTTATCGGCAGCGTGACGGGGGATGCGGCGGATCAAAGAATGGAAGGAACCGCGGCGACGGTTGCCGCGGCCGTGATGAACGGCTGTCATATCGTTCGCGTCCATGATGTCGCGGCCATGAAAAAAGTGGCGGCCATGACGGATGCGATTGTCCGCGCTGGAAGGGAACCATGATTTACGGAATCGGCATCGATCTGGTGGAAAACGACCGCATCGGAAAAATCATTCGGAAATGGGGTCCGAAATTTTTGTGCAGGGTGTTTACCGGCGCGGAAATCGAATACTGCGGGCGGCATGCGCAGGCTTCCCTTCATTACGGAGCGCGCTTTGCCGTCAAGGAGTCGTTTCTCAAGGCGATCGGCACGGGCCTCGGCGCGGGCGTGAAGCTGGCGGAGATCGAGGTGGTGAATGACCAAAGCGGAAAGCCGAAGCTTCGTCTGTCCGGCGGCGCGCGGGCCTTTGCGGATCGGGCCGGGATCGGTAAAATCCACCTGAGCATCACGCACACGAAAAATTACGCCTCCGCGGCGGTGGTGCTGGAAAAAGGATTGCCGGATGACGGGCTTGCGGATAAAATATGAACAGCGTCGTCATTGAAATGGAATCGGAAAGCGCAGTGCAAACCTTTGACCTTGGCTTTTCGATCGGAAAGCGGGCCGAAGACGGGGATGTTTTCGCCCTGTCCGGAGAACTGGGATCGGGCAAAACCTGCTTTACGGGCGGACTGGCGCGGGGTCTGGGTGTGGGCGAAGATTACGCGATTACCAGCCCGACCTTCACGCTGATCAACGAGTATTCAGGAAGGTGCAGACTTTATCACTGCGACGTTTACCGATTGAATTCGTCCGGCGATCTGGAGGATTTGGGATTTGACGAGTACCTGTCGGGAAAGGGTGTGATGGCCATCGAATGGGCGGAGAAAATTCCGGACGCACTGCCGCCTCAGGCCCTATCGATTTCTTTTGTGTACGTGGATGAAAACAGGCGAAAGATAAGGATCAACGGGCCCGCCGAAAGGGTCCGGGATTTGCTGCAAGACATTTTGAGGGAGGTTTAAATTTATGGGGCTGGTGGTTCAGAAATTCGGCGGAACATCCGTGGCGAATGTTGAAAAGATCAAAAACGTGGCGGGCAAGGCGATTCGTGAAAAACAGGCGGGGCATGATGTGATTGTCGTTCTCTCGGCCATGGCGGGAGAAACGAACCGGCTGATCGATCTGGCCCACAGCGCGGCGGAAAGTCCGGATGAAAGGGAGTATGACTCGTTGATTTCCACCGGGGAGCAGGTGACGATTTCGCTGCTTTCCATCGTCCTGAATGACATGGGGTACCGCGCCCGCTCTTTTCTCGGTTTTCAGGTCAAAATCCTGACGGATCAGGCGCATCAGAAGGCGAGGATTTCCATGATTGACACGGAGACGATTCGAAAGGAGCTGAAAAAAGGCGCCATTGTGGTCGTGGCCGGGTTCCAGGGCGTGGATGAAGAAAACAATATCACCACCCTGGGCCGCGGAGGCTCCGACACCAGCGCGGTGGCTCTGGCGGCGGCCCTCAAGGCAGATCGGTGCGACATCTTTACGGATGTGGACGGGGTTTACACGACGGATCCCAACATCTGCGCCAAAGCCAGAAGACTGGAGAGGATTTCCTATGATGAAATGCTGGAAATGGCGATGACCGGCGCAAAAGTTCTTCAGCCCCGGTCGGTGGAAATGGCCAAAAAATACAATGTGCCCGTTTATGTCAAATCAACTTTTTCCGATGAAGGCGGAACACTGGTGACGAAGGAGGATAAAGAGATGGAAAGAGAAGTGCTGTCGGGAATTACCTATGACCGCGATCAGGTGAAGATTACAGTCGTTCACATACCGGACAGGCCGGGCATCGCGGCGAATTTGTTTTTGCCTTTGTCGGAGCGCCATATCAGCGTCGATATGATCATCCAGAACGCGAGCTCTCAAGGCTTCACGGATTTGACCTTCACGGTGTCGAAAAAGGATATGAAGACGGCGCAGAAAATTGTGGAGGCGACGGCCAAAGAAATCGGCGCCAAAAAAGTGGAAGTCGATGACGACGTGGCCAAGGTCTCCATCATCGGCGTGGGCATGCTCAGTCATTCCGGCGTCGCGGCCAAAATGTTCAAAACCATGGCGGATGAAGGCATCAACATTATGATGATCAGCACGTCGGAGATTAAAATTTCCTGCGTGATCCAGAGAAAATACACGGAGCTGGCCGTCATGGTGCTGCATGACGCTTTTCATCTGGAAAAGAAGAAATAAAACGTGAAATGGTATGAGCATCAGATCCGGGGGGTGATTGCGCTGGGCGTTGTGCTGGCGTTGATCCCCCCGATTCTTTTTTTGACTCCCTCGCTGATCCCCCCAAAATATCCCATTCTCTCTGAATCCGGCCCGCGAACCCTGGCGGTGGAACTTGTGGACCCCAAAGGAGTTTCAGGCATTTATTTTGTCGCACCGGGTGAGTCGCTCCATTCGCTGTGTCTTCGTTTGGGTATTCCCGCGCCGGAAGGAAAGGACCTTCTTTTGCGAAACGGCATGCGGGTTCGCTTCGCGCCTGACAAAAACGGACGGTCCGTTCGAATAGAAAACATGGATGCCGGGACGAGACTGGCTTTGGGACTGCCGGTGGATATTAATCTGGCTGGATTTGACGACTTGCGAATGATTCCCGGAGTGGGAAACAAACTGGCGGCCGACATTGTGGCGCTGCGGGAGAAAACCGGCCGGTTCAACCGTCTGGAGGAGCTCACGCAGATCAAGGGAATCAAAGAGAAAAAAATGGAGAAATTAAGAAACTATCTCTATATCGACGGTCGCAAGGCTAATATAATGATAAATTCAGGCGGCTTCGTAAAAAGTTCCGCAGGCAAGGCGCGCAAATCCTGAGGAATGAGGCGTACTTCAGCGTACGCCGCAATGACGAAGGATGCAGCACAACGCAGCATCCGGGCTTTTTACGAAGCCGTCATAATTTGCTGTAGGATTGATACAGGTCAAGAACCCGCCGGACATAATTCTGCGTTTCACGGTACGGCGGCACGCCGTAGTTGTATTTGGCCACCGCCCCTTCGCCCGCATTGTACGCGGCCAGTGCAAGCGTCAAATTGCCCTTATAAAGATTCAGCAGATATCGAAGGTATCGGGCGCCTCCTTCAATGTTGTTTTCGGGGTGGAAAACGTCATTCACATTCAGCGCGGAGGCGGTCTGCGGCATGAGCTGCATGAGGCCTTTGGCGCCGGCGGGCGATACGGCTTTGTGGTTGAAGTTGGATTCCGCCTTGATGACGGCCTTGATCAGGGAGGCATCCAGCTTGAACTTGCTGGCGGCCTGGGTGATGATTTTGTCATAGGCCCGCACATTGATGTTGGGGGAGAAGATGATTCTTTTTTCCCGGACGAGCATGACGTATTTGACCTTGGAATTGGAAGGCACGTTGGTCAGATGGATGACGCCGTCCGCGTCCTCGTATTTGTAAATATCTGCATGGGAGGGGGCGGCCTGCAGAAAAACCAGGAAGAAAAACAGGGCGATCAGCCCTCCCGCCAACCGGCAAATATTTATTTTTGTCTTGTGAATCATGGCCTTATCATACTGGAAGGATGCTGTAAGTTCAAGCGGAAAATAGCCCGTCAGGTATTTCATCGGCCTGTTGCCCAATGTCCCTTTGAGCGGCCATTGAGAGTGTTTTGTAATACAATCTTGGCGAAGCGAAAGATCAGCAATGACAACTGTTTGAGCCGAAGGCGAGTTTTGTCATTGCCTTCCGCGAGCCTTAGATTTATACAAAACGCTCTCAGGCAGGCGAAAAGGGTATTTGGGCAACAGGCCGGTTACACCCGCCTCTGTTGAATTTGTGTTTGTTCTTGACAGGTTTTGCCGAAGGTGGTAATTCCTCCAGCACTTTTAGCACATCATGTCGGGGCGTGGCGCAGTCTGGTAGCGTATCTGAATGGGGTTCAGAGGGCCGGTGGTTCAAATCCACTCGCCCCGACCATTTTTTCCAGTTCATCTTTCTCTTGCAATCCAGGGAATTATACTCTACAGGATGCGGCCGGCAGGAATTGCAACATGACTGGTTTTGCAGCAGTGTGCCGAAAATAATCCGCGTTGACATTTTGACCAATGAATATATAATCCCGAAGCCATCACGGGCGAGAGTGGCGGAATTGGCAGACGCACTGGACTTAGGATCCAGCGGGTAAAACCTTAGGAGTTCAAGTCTCCTCTCTCGCACCAGAATGAAAATGAAGGATAATTCCATACAGAAGAAGGAGAATCAAGGCGTGAGCGAGCTTTCCGTTAAAGTAGAGGACCTAAGCCAGGTAAAGAAAAAAATGTCTTTCGAGATCCCCTGGGCCTTTGTAAAAGATGAACTGGACGCCGTTTACCGGACCATCGGCAAAAAGGCGAAAATTAAGGGCTTCCGTCCGGGCAAGATTCCCCGGAAGGTGCTGGAAACCTATTTCAAAAGCGACGCGGAAGGGGAGACCATTACCAATATCGTTAACCGGTACTACTGGCAGGAGCTGGATCAGCGGAAAATCGTGTCTCTTTCCCGTCCGGAAATCGAGCAGAACGGATTGAAGGAAGACACGGACTTTTCCTTCAGCGCCTCTTTTGAAACGGAGCCGGAGATTGATCCTCAGGGGTATCAGGGGATTGAACTTACAAAAACCGAAATCAAAGTTTCGGATGCCGATATGGATAAGCGCCTTCGGGAAATCCGCAAAATGTTTGCCAGTCTGCAGGATGTCGGGGAAGACCGGCCGGCGGCGATGGGCGATTTTGTAATGATTGATTTCGCGGGCACGCTGGACGGCGAAGCGCTTCCCGAGCTGAAAGCGGATGATTATCTTCTGGAGCTCGGCTCCAAAAGATTTGTTCCCGGCTTTGAAGAGCAGGTTGCCGGAATGAAAAAAGGCGAAACCCAGGATATTCAGGTCACCTTTCCGGCCGACTATTCCGAACCGAAGATGGCGGGCAAAAACGTCGTCTTTGCGGTCACCCTCAAAGAGCTCAAAGAACAGAAACTGCCGGAGTTGAACGAAGACTTCGTCAAGAATTTCGACAAGTACAGCACATTGGACGATTTGAAAAGTGATGTCCGGAAATCCATGGAAGAGCAATGTAAACGCCAGAGCGATGCGAAGCTGAAGGATTCGATTACGGAGGCCGTGCTTGCCGCCAATGCCTTTGAAGCGCCCGCGTCCCTGGTGCAGAGACAGATCTTCTATATGATTACCGATACACAAAAAAGAATGCGCTCCGCCGGCATGGACGAGAAGAACGCCATGGAACTGAGTTTCCGAATGCACGATCAGTTCAAAACCGAAGCGGAGAAAACGGTCAGGGCCTTTCTCCTTTTTAAGAAAATAGCCGAAAAAGAAGCCATAACCCTATCCGATGAAGATATCAGTAATCATATCGAGGAGTTGGCCCAAATCCACCACATGAATGCCGAATCCGTCCAGAAGATCTACGAAGACGAGGAGAAAAAAGAATCCCTGACGGCGGAGATTCTACAGAAAAAGGTATTTGACTTTATCGAACGGCAGGCCAATATTAAGGTCGAAGAAAAGATCGGAATGGGCGAGGAGGCTGCTCAATGAATTTGATCCCCATGGTGGTGGAACAGGATGGACGGGGTGAAAGGGCGTTTGATATCTATTCCCGGCTTTTAAAGGACCGGATCATCTTTCTGGGGACGGCGATTGATGACAATGTGGCCAATGTGGTGGTCGCGCAGATGCTTTATCTGGAGGCGGAAGATCCGGACAAGGACATCTTTTTCTACTTGAATTCTCCCGGAGGACATGTAAGCTCCGGAATGGCGATTTACGACACGATGCAGTATATCAAGCCCCATATTTCCACGGTGTGCATGGGGCAGGCGGCCAGCATGGCGGCGCTTCTTCTGGCGGCCGGTGAGAAGGGAAAACGGTTTGCCCTTCCTCATTCAAGGATTCTGATTCATCAGCCGCTGGGAGGTTTTCAGGGCCAGGCGACGGATATTGACATACAGGCCAGAGAAATTCTCAGGTTGAAGGAAGACCTCAACAAAATTCTGGCGGAATTGACCGGTCAGCCGTTGGAAAAGGTGGTAAACGACACGGAGCGGGATTACTTTATGACCAGCTATCAAGCGAAAGACTATGGGTTAATTGATGAAATCGTGGTTCGGAAATCCGCGGCGGCCGGTGGTAAGTAAAGGAGAGATTCAGTGATCAAACGAAACAAGGACAATCGGGGGCAGGGTATGCTTTTTTGCTCATTTTGCGGAAAGACGCAAAGCGAAGTTCGTAAGCTGGTAGCCGGCCCGACGGCGTATATTTGCGACGAGTGCATTGAATTGTGCCGGTGCATCGTTGAAGAAGACGAAAAAACGGTGGAAAAAGGCCATAAAAATGTTCTGCCGGAGCCCAAGGAAATCAAGCGGTTTCTGGATTCCTACGTGATCGGCCAGGAAAAAACCAAGAAAGTCCTGTCCGTCGCGGTGTATAACCATTACAAAAGGCTTTTTTCCAGCGCCGGCTCGAATGACGGCATTGAAATCCAGAAGAGCAACGTTCTTTTGATCGGGCCCACGGGTTCGGGGAAAACGCTGCTGGCCAAAACGCTGGCAAAATTTCTCAACGTTCCCTTCACGATTGCGGACGCCACCACGCTCACGGAAGCGGGCTATGTGGGGGAGGATGTTGAAAACATCATTTTAAGCCTTCTGCAAAACGCCGATTACGATGTGGCCCGCGCCTCAAAAGGCATTGTTTATATTGATGAAATAGACAAAATAGCAAAAAAATCAGGCAATCCTTCCATCACGCGGGACGTCTCCGGTGAAGGTGTTCAGCAGGCCCTGTTGAAAATCATGGAAGGAACCATGGCCAATATTCCCCCAAAGGGAGGCCGGAAGCATCCGCAGCAGGAATTCATTCAGGTGGATACGACCAATATTCTGTTTATCTGCGGCGGCGCATTCAATGACCTGGAAACGATCATTTCCAGGCGAATCGGCACCAACACCATGGGGTTTGGCGCGGAAATCAAAAGCAAGAAGGAAAAAAGAGTCGGAGACGTTCTGGCGGAGGTCCGGTCCGAAGACCTGCTCAAATTCGGTCTGATTCCCGAATTTATCGGACGTCTGCCCGTGATCGCCACGCTGGATGATCTTGAAGAGGGGGCGCTGGTTCGCATTTTAATGGAGCCCAAAGACGCCATCATCAAGCAGTACAAGAAATTGTTTGAACTGGAAAACGTGAATCTCAAGTTTACGGACGGCGCTTTGCGCTGCGTGGCCAAGCTGTCCATGGAGAGAAAATCCGGCGCGCGGGGTCTTCGCTCCATTCTGGAAAACACCATGCTGGAAGTGATGTATGATATTCCGTCGCAGCGGGACATCAAGGAATGTGTGATCAGCGAGGAAGTGGTGCTCAACAAGGAAAAGCCGATTTTGATCTATGACCAGAAATCTGAATCCGCATAATTTCGCACGGCGCAGGAAGAAAAAATGACCGAAGAAAAAGACGAACCCCTCAAAAATAAAACGAACATCATTCCGCTGTTGCCGCTGCGGGATGTGGTGGTTTTCCCGCATATGATTGTCCCTTTGTTTGTCGGACGGGAAAAGTCCATCGCCGCTCTGGAATCCGCCATGAAGTATGAGAAGGGAATTTTCATGGTAGCCCAGAAAAACGCAAAGAAAGACGATCCTTCCGAAGAGGATATTTATTCGGTGGGAACGATCGGCATTATTATTCAGCTGCTTCGGCTGCCGGATGGAACGGTGAAGGTTCTGGTGGAAGGCAAGGCGCGCGGCGCGATCCTGGAATATGTCAAAAACGACGATTTCTTCCTCGTCCGGGTCGCCGATATTGACGACGTCGATGATGATCCGAATGACGTGCGGAAACAGGCGCTGATGCGCAGCATCAAGGAGTCCTTTGAGCTTTATCTGAAGCTCAGCAAGAAAGTCCACGTGGAAATGATGGGAACGATTGCCGGCATCGAAGATCCTTCCAAACTGGCGGATGTCGTGGTGACCCATCTGAACGTCAAGCTGGAAGACAAACAGCGGATTATGGAAATCTTCAGCATCGGCGAGCGGCTGGAGGCGATTTATTCGCTGATGCTCTCCGAAATCGAAATTCTGCAAGTGGAGGAAAAAATCAAGCGGCGCGTCAAAAAGCAGATGGAAAAGACGCAGAAGGATTACTACTTAAACGAGCAGATGCGCGCCATTCAAAAGGAAATGGGCGAAAAGGACGATTTTAAAAATGAAATCGCGGAGCTGGAAAAGCGCCTGAAACAGAAAAAGCTCTCCGAGGAAGCCTCCAAAAAGGTCCGCCAGGAAATCAAGAAGCTGCAGATGATGGCGCCCATGTCGGCGGAGGCGACGGTGGTCCGCAATTACATTGACTGGCTTCTGGACATGCCCTGGTCGGACGTCACGGAAAACAAATATACGCTCAAGGAATCGGAGGCGATTCTCGACGAGGATCACTACGGCCTGAAGAAAGTCAAGGAACGGATCATTGAATATCTGGCGGTTCAGTCCCTGGTCAAGAAAAACAAGGGGCCGATTCTCTGCCTCGTCGGCCCTCCGGGCGTGGGGAAAACGTCGATTGCCAAATCCGTGGCCCGCGCGACGAACCGGAAATTTGTCCGCATCTCGCTGGGCGGTGTCCGCGATGAAGCGGAAATCCGCGGCCACCGCCGGACCTATATCGGAGCCATGCCGGGCAAGATCATTCAATCGCTGAAAAAAGCCGGCTCCAACAACCCCGTCTTCTGTCTGGACGAAGTGGACAAGCTCAGCTCCGATTTTCGCGGCGATCCTTCCTCGGCGCTTCTGGAAGTTTTAGACCCCGAGCAGAACGTGGCGTTCAACGACAATTATCTGGACGTGGATTACGATTTGTCCAATATTCTGTTTATTACCACCGCCAATGTTTTGCAGACGATCCCGGCGCCGCTGCAGGACCGGATGGAAGTCATCCGCATTGCCGGATACACCGAGCAGGAAAAAATGCAGATCGCCGTCAAATTCCTGCTGGCCAAGGAAATGGAGGCCAACGGGCTTTCGGCCGAAGCCATTGAATTCACGAATCAGGCCCTGCTCAGGATCATCCGCCAGTACACGCGGGAGGCCGGTGTGCGCAACCTGGAGCGGGAGATCGCGTCCATCTGCCGCAAGGTCGCCAAAGAAATCGTCAGCAACGGAAACAGCAAAAAGATGGTCATCAGCTCCAAGAATATACCGAAATATCTGGGTGTTCCGAAATTCCGCCACGGCGAGACGGAGGAAAACAGCCAGATCGGTTTGACAACCGGGCTGGCCTGGACGGAGGTTGGCGGCGAATTGCTGGCGATTGAAGCCTCCATCATGGAAGGGACGGGCCGCATGGTCATGACCGGAAAACTGGGCGATGTGATGCAGGAATCAGTGCAGGCGGCCCTCTCGTACATCCGGACGCGCGCGGAGCGTTTCGGTTTGCCGAAAAACTTTTATAAAAAGATTGACATTCATGTCCATGTGCCCGAAGGAGCCATTCCCAAGGATGGACCCTCCGCCGGCATCGCCATGGCCACTTCGATCGCTTCGGCGCTCGTCAAAAAGAAAGTCCGGGCCGACCTGGCCATGACCGGGGAAATTACCCTTCGGGGACGGGTCCTGCCGATCGGCGGCCTGAAGGAAAAGATTCTGGCGGCTCACCGCGGCAATATCAAAATGGTCCTTATTCCCAAAGACAATGAAAAAGACCTTACGGAAGTGCCCCGCAATGTTCAAAACGCGATGAAAATCGTTTTGGTCGATCACATCGACGAGGTGCTGGAGATTGCACTGGTCAAAGAGGACGACCTCTTCGGCAACGTGGTGGGAAACGAGGTGCAGGCGGATTCCTGTGCCGTGAATTAACGGGGAATTTTGTTGTTTTACCGCTTGACAAGCCATCTCAATGTTGCTAGAAGCCAGTCAGCTTTTTTCGGGCAAGGGGGCGGGTAGCTCAGTTGGAAGAGCGCCACGCTTACACCGTGGATGTCACAGGTTCGAGCCCTGTCCCGCCTACCAAAAAAGAAAGTGAATATTGCTTTTTTATGATTTTTTGGGGTCGTAGTTAAGTTGGTTATAACGCCGGCCTGTCACGCCGGAGGGCGTGGGTTCAAGTCCCATCGGCCCCGCCAGAAAATCTAAAAGGGAATCAGCTTTTTTTAAGTGATTCCCTTTTTGTTTACCCCGACCGCCGAAAGGACCTCTTCCATCAGGGTGATTGACAGAATGGAGGTTGCATGGTTTATTGCACCCGGAAGATCCGCGCGGACGGCGCGCGTTGAAAAAATCTTGAGCCTATGATGAAAAAGATTTCCGATCTTTTATCCTGGAGCAGCCCCGAGCACGTTCGCCGGGAACTGTTTTCGGTCCTTGCCAAAGCTCAAAAGAGCGGCGTTCTGGAAGATGCGTCCCGGAAAATGATCGAGAACATCCTGAATTTTACATCCACGCTGGTTCGCGAAATCATGATCCCCCGGACGGACATCGTGTCGATCAGCGCGGAGGATTCGGCGCAGGATATGATGCGGGAGATGGTCGAGGCGCATTACACGCGGATTCCCGTCCACCGCGGCTCCGTGGACAACATCATCGGCATTTTGAATATCAAGGACCTGCTTGCAACCTGGTCGCCCCGAATGGGCGCCGCCGAGATTCTGTCCCATATGACGCGGCCTTACTATATTCCGGAGACCAAAAACGCGCACCTGCTGTTTTACGAGCTGAAAAACAACAACAAGCACATCGCCATTGTCATTGATGAATACGGCGGCACCTCCGGACTGGTCACGCTGGAGGACCTGCTGGAGGAAATTGTCGGCGATATTCGCGACGAACATGAAGAGCAGGCCGATGGCGACGATATCGTCCGAATGGCCGACGGCTCCATCGTCACGGACGGGCGAACGGAAATCGGGAAGATTGAAGAGCACCTGGAAATTCACCTGGACCGGGGCCGGTTTGAAACGGTCGGCGGTCTGATTTTATACGCGATTCGCAGAATTCCTCATCAAGGGGAAAGCTTTCAAATCGAGGGAATGGACATCACCATCGAAAATGCCGACGAACGCAGCATCAAAAAGGTGAAAATCAAAAAAACCGAAGACGCGCCATGAAGACCAACGGCAAAAACATCAACCGGGATTGGACCGGCGGCATGCCGCGGACCCGCGATTTCTTTTTCGCGCTCTTGAGCGGCGTTCTGTTTTTTTTGTCGTTTCCCAAATTCGGCTTTGGCGTCATCGCCTGGATTGCGCTGGTTCCGCTGTTCGTCGCCCTGAAGAACGTTTCATCGCTCTCGAGGGCCCTCGTTCTGGGTTGGACGGCGGGCATTACGGCGCATATCGGCTTGCTCTACTGGATTGTTCATGTGATGGTGAACTTCGGTTATCTTCCCCTGGTTCTGGGCGTCATTCTCATGGTTCTGCTGGCCGGCTACCTGAGCGTCTATTTCGCCCTGTTTGCCGCCGGGATTGTTTACTTTCGGGGCAGGGCGCCCCTTTATCTTGCCGCGCCGGTTTTATGGATTTGCCTGGAGTATCTGAAATCCAGTCTGTTCACGGGATTTCCGTGGGAGAATCTCGGATATTCCCAGTTTTCCAATCTGCTGTTCATTCAGACGGCCGACATTACGGGGGTAGCCGGCCTGTCGTTTCTGATCGTCCTTTTGAACGCCGCCTTTTTTACGCTGCTTTCAGAAAGGTCGAAAAAATCGCTGGCGCTGGCGCTGGCCGTGTTTCTTATCTGGTCGGGGATCTATGCCTACGGCGCGATGCGGATTCGGGAAATCCGGCGGAGCATGGAAAATGCGCCGAGCATGGACGTATCGCTCATTCAGGGCAACATCGATCAATCCGTCAAATGGAATGAGAATTTCCAGGCCGAAACGATTCGGATTTACGAGGAGCTGACGCTCCGCGGCGCGAAGGCTCCCGGAGCGCTGGTGGTCTGGCCGGAAACCGCCGTTCCTTTTAACTTTCAGGAGCCGGGTGATTTGCAGGTCCGCGTCAGACAATTGGCTTCCCAAACCAAAAGCTGGCTGCTTTTCGGATCCATCAGTTATGCCGCCGCGCCCGCCGGCACGGATTATTTTAACAGCGCCTTTCTGCTTTCCCCCGGGGGGGACCTTGCGGGGAAATACGACAAAGTGCATCTGGTGCCCTACGGGGAATACGTTCCCCTGAGAACATGGTTTCCCTTTGTCGGCAGCCTGGCGTCCGGCATCGGAGACTTTGCCGCGGGGAAGGGGTATGACCCCCTGCGGATGGACGAAAAAAATATCGGCGTCCTGATCTGCTATGAAGGCATTTTGCCCCGGGCGGCGCGCCGGTATAAAAACGCCGCGGCCGATGTTCTGGTGAACATTACCAACGACGCCTGGTTTGGAAAGACGTCCGCGCCTTATCAGCATCTTTCCATGTCCGTTTTCCGGGCCGTGGAGACAAGGCTCTGCCTGGTGCGGGCGGCGAATACGGGCATTTCCGCGCTGGTGGATCCGACCGGCAGAATTCTCGCGCAGACGAAGCTGTTTGAAAAAGATCAAATCACCGGCAGAATTCCATTGATTCAAACGCCGACTTTTTACGCCAGGTACGGCGACTGGTTCGTGTGGGCCGGCTTCATCGGGCTGGCCGGTTTATTCTTATGGAGCTTAACAAGGAGGGAAAGAAATGTCCGTCGATAATCTTCAGGAAAGCATTCTGGATTTGAAAAAAAGAATCGCCTCGATCGGAGAATGTCTTTGACGTAGGCGAGCTGGAATTGCGGGTCAAGGATCTGGACATGCTGTCCGCAAGAAAGGACTTCTGGGACGATGCCGAGAAAGCCCGATCCATCCTGCAGAAAAAAACAAAGCTCTCCGAAGCGCTGGAACAGTGGAAAAGGTTCAGCGTACGAATCCGGGAGACGGAAAACCTCTGGATGATGGCCTCCGAAGAAAATGACGGAGGGCTGCTGCTGGATCTGGAAGCCGATCTGGAGCGCCTGTCGGCCGATGTTCGGGAAGAAGAGCTCAAGATGATGCTCGCCAGCGAGCAGGACCCGATGAACGCGATCATGTCCATTCATGCCGGCGCGGGGGGCACGGAAGCGCAGGACTGGGTGGAAATGCTGCTGCGCATGTACCTGCGGTGGGCTGAAAAAAGAAATTTTAAAACCGCCATCATCGATTATCTGCCGGGCGATGAAGCGGGGGTGAAAAGCGTTTCGTTTACCGTGGAGGGCGAATACGCCTACGGGTACGCCAAGGCGGAGATCGGCATTCACCGTCTGGTTCGCATTTCTCCGTTTGACGCGGGCGCCAGACGGCATACGTCCTTCGCGTCGGTATTTGTCTATCCGGAAATCGACGATGAAATCAGAATCGATATTCGCGACGATGATTTGCGGATCGATACGTTCCGGTCCGGCGGCAAGGGCGGGCAGCACGTCAACAAGACGGATTCCGCCGTTCGCATTACCCACCTGCCGACCGGCATTGTCGTGCAGTGCCAGAATGAACGGTCGCAGCACAAAAATAAATCGATGGCGATGAAATATCTGAAATCCCGGCTGTATGAAAGGGAGCTTCAGCAGAAAAATGACAAGCTCGACGAAGAAAACAAGCAGAAAAAAGACATTGCCTGGGGCAGCCAGATCCGCTCCTATGTTTTGCATCCCTACAAGCTGGTGAAGGATCACCGCACCAACCTGGAAATCGGCAACGCACAGAAAGTGCTGGACGGGGATATTGATGATTTTATTCAGGCCTACCTGATGGCCGTTTCGGATCGCAAATCCTGAACCGGTGATTCCCCGCCGGTAAATCAGGAATAACATTTGCGATTGTCGATATCGTTTGGGGATGCGGACAAAATGTGCTATAAAGCCCGCGCAAAACCCGCGGCGCCGGAATCACAATGCCCACGCGCTTTTCGTTTGGCAATGAACCAGGGACGCGCCTTGAAAATGACAGGAGAAGTTTGCACATGCGGAAAGAAAAAGAATACGATTGGTCCTGCGGTTGGTTGATCTTCCTCATCCTAATGGTTTGCTTCGGCCTGGGGCCCGCGGACATGGCCGAGGCACAGCTTCCGGAAGCCAATGTCCTGTTTCAGAGTCCCCATGCCGCCGTTTCAACGCCTGCGGCTCAGGCGGGTCCTTCCGCCGATTCTGCCGCACGGGAAGGCCAGAACGCAGCCGAGGAAGACGCGGCGGAGGTGGAAGAAGAACAGGATCTGATGGAAAACGTGCTGGCCATTCTGGAAGTGGCGGACAACTACTGGAAGAGCGGCGATATCGAAAACACCCTCAATGAGCTCGATAAAGCCTACGCGCTGCT
Organism: Smithellaceae bacterium; assembly: GCA_028701435.1. Taxonomy (GTDB): domain Bacteria; phylum Desulfobacterota; class Syntrophia; order Syntrophales; family Smithellaceae; genus UBA8904. The sequence continues at coordinate 19,320 of JAQVQT010000002.1, forward strand.
TCTGGACACGGATGGCGACGTGGAAATTGCAAGGCAGAAAGATGATCTGCGACTCCTGATTTCCCAGCGGATCATGGCGGTTTACTCGTCCAGGCAGGGCCCCACCAACGGCAAGGCCAGCGAGATTCAACTCATCATGAACCCGGATGTGGAGAAGGAAATCCGCTCCTTCCAGGGCCCCGAAAGGGAATTTTTTACCTCCTCCTACCTGCGCTCCGGTCTGTACCGGGAGCTGATCGTAACCGAACTGAAAAAAGCGGGCGTCCCCGAGGAGCTCTTCTGGCTTCCGCTGGTGGAAAGCGGATTCAAGGTCAGCGCGTATTCCTCCGCGAGGGCCCTGGGGCTGTGGCAGTTTATTCCGTCCACCGGCTACAAATTCGGGCTGACGCGGGACGAATGGGTGGATGAACGCATGGACGTCCTGAAATCCACGCGGGCGGCCATTGCCTATTTAAAGGAGCTGCATGCGATGTTCGGCGACTGGCTCACGGTGCTGGCCGCTTACAACTGCGGCGAAGGCAGAGTCCTGCGCGTCATCTCCAGCCAGCGCATCAATTACTTCGACCGCTTCTGGGACCTGTATTCCCGGCTGCCCCATGAAACGGCCCGCTACGTTCCCCGTTTTCTCGCCACGCTGCATATCGTCAGAAATCCGGCCAAATACGGCTTTGAGCTGCAGACCACCACGGACACGCTGATGAACTATGAAACGGTCAAGGTCGGCAAAATGATGAAACTGTCCGATGTTTCTTCCCGAATGGAAGTGTCCGAGGACTATATCAATGTGCTCAACGCGGAGCTGCGCTATAAAATCACGCCGGACAGGGAATATGATTTTAAGGTTCCCGAGGGCAGTCTTCAAAAATTTCAACTGGTGTACAACGATATTCCGGTCGCCGAGAAGCCCCGCCTCAGTTACGCGGATAAAAGAAAAAGCGCGGGCTCCAGCCGCTACATTCGGCATCGCGTTCGCCCCGGTGAAACCGTGGCCTCCATTGCCAAACGCTACAGGGTATCCAGACAGTCGATCTACAGTTGCAACCGGATCAATCGAAACAAGCGGTTAAGCCAGCAGACGCGATATGTCAGGATACCGATTTATTCCGCGGAAACGGCGGCGGCCAAACAAAAAACAACCGGCGGGAAAAACGATTCAACGGCCGGTTCAACAAAGACGTACAAAGTCAAGAAAGGCGATACGCTGTTTGCCATTGCCACGCGTTTTAACGTCCCCGTCGCCAAACTCAAGCAGGCAAATCGTTTAAAAACAAATGAGATCAAATACGGAACAACGCTGAAGATTCCCACGCAGGGATAACCTCAGTGATGGGTGGGCAAGACGGTTACACCTCAGCCGAACCGGGCGTCAAAGGTCGTCAGAGCCCGGAAAAGCTCTTTTTCTCTATTCTTCATTTTCCGGGCGTTGGCCCGGGACGTCCCGACGTGCTCGTAGCCGGTCAGATGCAGCAGGCCGTGAATGATCAGAAAGAGCAGCTCCTCCTCCAGGGATAAACCGCCCAGCTTTGCGTCGCGCAGGGCCGTATCCACGGAAATCACGATATCTCCCAGCAGGCCGGGATTCACGCCGCCGCACTCGCCTTCCTCAAGTGAAAAAGAAAGCACATTGGTCGGTTTGTCCAGGCGCAGATACCGGCGGTTGAGCAGGCGAATGGCCTCGTCATCCACGAACGTGATGCTGATTTCTTTTTCCGCGCAGTCGATCAAACGCAACAGCCGAATGACTTTGCCGCGGATCCGGCGGCTATCGATTTTCGTCCGCTTCTGCCGGTTTGCGATTCGAATTTTCATAAGCTTCTCTTTTGCCGTTTGTTTCCTTCGGCTTTACGGGCGCTTCCGGATATTCGACGCGATGATGGAAAATGCCGGTTAAAATCCGCGTGAAGGTTTCCGCGATGGTATTCAGGTTTCTGAGCGTCAGCTCACACTCATCCAACTGACCGTCCGTGTATATGCGGGCGATTCTTTCCCGGACCAGAGAACGGATTCGGGCCGGCGTCGGATTGGTCAGCGTGCGCGAGGAAGCTTCAATTACATCGCCCAGCATGACGAGCCCCGCTTCTTTGGTCTGGGGCTTGGGGCCGGGATAGCGAAAGTCGCTTTCCGTCAGGGAGCGAATGGATTCATCCTTGTTTTTTTTGGCTTTGTCGAAGAAATAGCTGATCAGGCTGGTACCGTGATGCTCCCGAATGATGTTGATGATCGGCTGCCCCAGCTTGGCCTGCAGGGCCAGTTCGCAGCCTTCCTTGATGTGGGAAATGATGACGAGGGCGCTCATTTTCGGAGAAAGCTTGTCGTGTCGATTGTCGTAGCCGGTCTGATTTTCGATATAATAATGCGGCTTGGCCAGCTTGCCGATGTCGTGGTAGTAGGCGCTGACCTTGGCCAGAAGGGCGTTGGCGCCGATGGCCTCGGCCGCCGATTCCACCAGGGAGGCGACGATAATGCTGTGATGGTAGGTGCCGGGCGCTTCAATAATCATTTTCTGAAAAAGCGGCTGATTGAGATTGGCCAGCTCCAGGAGCTTGATGTACGTGATAAAGCCGAAGAGGCTTTCAAAAACGGGCGTCAAACCGGCCACCAGGATTCCGGTGATGATGCCGCCGAAAAGGCCCATGGCCAGACGCAGAATCAGATCGTCGAGCAGATGTCCGGTCAGAAGATTCAGGCTGAGGATGGCGGCAATGTTGACGACGCCCAGAAAGACGCCGACCTTTAAGAACGTCGAGCGCTGGCGGCTGTTGACGACATGATAGGAGGCGGCCACGGATCCCAAAAACGAGAAAAGCGGGAAAAGAATTTTTTCCTCAAAAAGCAGGCTGATCAGAAACGAGGATAGAACGCTCATGATCATGGCCACGTTCCGGTTCACCAGTACGGCGATGATCATGGCGCCCATGGCGAAGGGAATGGCGAAATAGCAGGCGTCCACCGGAAGGGAAGGGAAGGCCCGGTTGACGGCCACCGAAATAAAAATGCCCGCTTTCACAAAAAAGATCTGCAGCAGCGCGACAATCGCGAACACCAGAAAGTCCACATTGGAGCGGGGCGATGCTTTCAGCCAGTTCCGGGTGCGCCAGAAATACAACAGCAGCGTCAGAAATAGGACGATGCAGAAAATGCCCGCAATGACCGCCAGACTGGAGATGTTGTTGTCCGCGGCGGTTTTGTGAAAGGCATCCAGCTTGGCCAGCTCCAGATAACCGATTTTGTCCCCTTCCCGGACGATCATCTCGTTTTTCTGCACCTGGAAGTAAACCGGTCTGACGTTTTCTTTTGCCGAGGCTGCTTTTTGGGCCGTCGCTTCCGGATTGTTCGTGAGATTGGGGACGATCATTTTCTTCAGGAATAAAAATGCAACGCGTCTGGCCTCCGGCTGGTCGTTTCGCAGGGAAGCGTTGATTTTTCTCGAAAGCGCCGGGCCGATGTCTTTCATCTGCAGAATGGACGACAACTCTTTGGTGTTTTCTTCCTCCCGGGTCAGCGTGTTGACGATGGTAATGCCTTTTTCACGTTCCTGATTCTGGAAAGGACTCGCCGTGACGAACGTTTTGTCGTAGAAGGCAAAAATGATCCGGGAGAATCTCTGCAGCAGCTCGTCGGAAAAAGCATGGGCGTTTAAGAAGGCGAACTCCTCCTGCGACAGCGTGACGCCCAGGGACTGTTCCAGAAGGGCCTTGCCCGGCGGTTTTTCCTTCTGTCCGGCCGCCAGCGCAAAGGACTGCTTGATTTTCGCCCGAAGCGTAATGGCGGTTTCCGGATCATAATCATAGACCGGACGAACGGCCGTCACGGCTTCGATTTGCTTTAGCCTGGTAGATTGGACGTCCTCCACCAGGAAGTCGCGGTCGGCCTTGATGTTCTCCTGAACAATCATGCCGTGGCGGTAAACCGGCTTGGAAAAATGGAGTTGCGGCGCGAGAAGCGCCGTCAGGCCCGCGCTCAAAAGGATGGCGATCGCCCAGCGCTGAAAGATGACATCGTTCAGGAAGGCAAGGGAAAGGGGATGCTTTTCCTTCCATTTCCGAAAAACGGACAATATTTTTTCCGATGTCGAATCTAAAAAATTGCTCATGGCCACGCTTAATTTCTTCCGGTTTTCTTTTCGTTTTCCCAGGTCGCGTAAGCGGAGATCACGTCAGCCACCAGGGGATGGCGGACCACGTCCACCTGCGAAAAATGAACGATGCGGACGGCCTGTATCTTGCTCAGCACCGCCGCGGCCTCCACCAGGCCGGAGGATCTTTCCATCGGCAGATCGATCTGGGTGATGTCGCCGGTGACGACCGCTTTGGAATGGAACCCCAGACGCGTCAGGAACATTTTCATCTGCTCCGACGTGGTGTTCTGAGCTTCATCCAGAATGATGAAAGAGTCGTTCAGCGTCCGGCCGCGCATGAACGCGAGCGGCGCGACCTCGATGAGTCCCTTGGCAATCAGGGCGCCGGCTTTCTCCATGTCCACCATGTCGTAAAGCGCGTCATACAAAGGGCGGAGGTAGGGGTTGACTTTTTCCGCCAGATCGCCCGGCAAAAAACCCAGCCTTTCGCCCGCTTCCACGGCGGGCCGGGTCAGGATGATCCGCTGAACCTTTTTTTCCAGAAGACAGGAAACGGCCATCGCCATAGCCAGATACGTTTTTCCCGTGCCGGCCGGACCGATGGCCAGCACCATGTCGGCGTTTCTCATGGCATCAATGTAGTGGCGCTGGGCGATGCTTTTCGGAGCAATGACCCTCTTTTTGGAAGAGATGAAAACCGTATCCAGAAAAATACGGGACAGGTCAACATGGATGTCTTTCGAGAGAATCCGGTGCGCATAATCAAAATCCGGCAGGTGGACGTGCCACCCTTTTTGCATCATTTCATAGAGTTGCCGAATGACGCCCGAAGCGATGACGACCGCCGCGTCCTCGCCGGTGATAGACAATGAATTCCCCCAGGGCTTAATTTTGACGGGTTCAAGCTTTTCGAGGAGTTTCAGGTGTTTATCGTGTTCGCCGCAAAGATTTTTGAGCAGATTGGAATCCGCAAAGGAAATCTTTTCCGCTCGTACACTTTTCGTTGATTTAATCAAAAAAATCCGCCTTTGAAAGGTTGATCTTCGCCATTGCCGAACCGTTGTACCCTGGGGTTTTGCCAACGGCAATGGCCTTTTGCGCGAGGGTGGTTTCTACCATTAAGATACCGCTATTGCAATACAATTTAAGGCTGCAAAAACAGGTGGGCAAAGACCCTGGCGTTGCCGGTCATGTTGCTCACCGGGCAGTTTTCGTCGGGTTGATGGGCTTTCATGTTGGTTTTTGACCAGACCGCCACCGGAAGACCCTGCTTCCTCAGATACGCTGCGACGGTTCCCGCCCCGACGCCTCCGGCGAAGGCCCGAGTATGATAGACGCGATCGACGGCGTCCTGAAGGGCGCGGACGACCGGGGCGTCGGCGGGCGTGGAAGGCGCTGAATCAACCCGCTGGTGAATGGAGATATCGATCTTCACCCGATATTGCGTTTCAATGCTTTCGGTGATTTTTTCAATTTCGGAAAGAACGTCGTCGATTTTGTAGCGGGGCAGGATTCGGCAATCCATGTAGAAGACGTCTTCTCCCGGAATCGTGTTGATGTTGCCCACGTTGGCTTCTTTTTTGGTCGGCTCGAAGGTGCTGACGGGAGGATCAAAAAGCGGATCCGTGGCGTCGAAGATTTCGCGCAGCCTCGTCAGTTCAATGACAAGACCCGAGGCGGCGGCAAAAGCATTGATTCCCAGCTGCGGTTTGCTGCCGTGGCATTGCTTTCCGGTAGTCCTGAAGCCCAGCCAGAGAATGCCTTTTTCGGCGACTTCGATCAGGGACCCTTCGGAATTTCCTGAATCCGGCGCCACCACCCAGTCCTCAGGACTGAAAATCTTTTCCGGCAGGCCGAGAATATGCTGCACGCCTTTTTCGCTGGACGTTTCCTCGTCGGATACAAACAGCAGGTTGACCGTGGAAGAGGGCAAGATGCCCTCCTCCAGAAGCGCCCTCGCGGCAAAAACAGAAGCCACCATATCCTGTTGATTGTCTTCCGTACCCCGGCCGTAAACGCAATCGTCTTTTACATACGCCCGGTAGGGATCGGCGCTCCAGAGTCCCGGCTCGCCCGGAGGAACAATGTCCAGATGCGTAAT
>JAQVQT010000002.1:25598-29769 GCA_028701435.1 Smithellaceae bacterium
CGAAAGGTTGAAGCGGTTTTCGTAAAAGCATAGGTCCCGAAAACCCCGTAGTTGGACCGCGCGCGGTAAAAGCTGCCGGCGCTGTAGGCCAGACCTTCCTCATTGCGGACGGCGCTGAAAATCCGTGAGGAAAAGCCGCCGCTGCCGATCAGGAAATCCAGAACTTCGAAAGCGTAAAAATCCGGGTGGTTCTTGCTGATCGTCAGTTCTCCGCTGACCACCGTGGATTGCGGGATCGGCTTGCGGATGAGAAAAATGCCCTCTCCCCCCCGTCGGGGCGAGGCCGGAATGTCATGAACGAGGCGGGGAATCTTCGCGCCGCCGAAAACTTGTTCGATTTTTTTCACGGCTTTTTCCCGGGAGATGTCACCGGACACCGCCAGCATCATATTGGCCGGAGAAAAGTATTTCCGGTGAAAGGCCATCAGATCGCCGCGCGAAAGTTTATCCAGGGAGGCGGAGGTCGGGTAGCGGCCCCGCGGGTCGCCGGGATAGAGAAGACGGTTGAACTCGCGAAAGGCCAGTTTTTGCGGGTTGTCCGCTATTCGCCGCAACTCCTCTTTTTTTAACGCCACCGCCTCCTGAATTTTCTTTTCTTCAAAGGCCGGCTCCAGAAGCATTTGGGAGAGAAGGCCGAGGCATTCATCCAGATCGCTTTTCAAAAAGGAGAAATGCACCGAGGCGGAATCAAGCGACATGGAAAAGGACGGAGAGGCGGCCAGAAAATCCAGTCTCCGGTCCATTTCGCCGCTGCTGATTTTTGTCGTTCCTCCCGTCCGCAGAAGAGCGGCGGTAAGCTCCGCCAGACCTTCCTTGCCCTCGGGGTCGTAGAGCGAGCCGGTCCGCACCAGCACGGTCAGCGAAACCAGAGGCAGTTCGCCGTCCTTCAGATAAAACAAAACCATTCCGTCTTTTAGCGCAATCCGCTGGGCCTGCGGCATGTGGAATTCCAGCGCGGGATAGGTGATTTGGTCCGGAGGAATCCAGGGAGACTCCGCACAAGCTGCCTGCGGGTTCATGAAGAGAATCATCATCAGCAGCCATGCGGCGGCCGGGAAAAAGGCTTTTCTATTTTTCATCCGTTTCACCGCCTTTTCCCGGGTCGGTTTTCCGGTTTAAAACAGCGATGGTTCGGTTTTCCGCCGTAAGATACCGAATGGCCGCCGCCTGAATATCACCGGTCGTCACCTTTTGAATCTGGGGAAGATAGTCGGAAAAGTAACGGTAATCCCCCAGAAGCAATTCGTAATAAGAAAGAATGGATGCCAGTTCGGAATTGGAATCCAGGCTTTTGATGTAGTCCATTTTCAGCTGGTTTTTGGCCCGGGTCAGCTCCTCTTCCGTCACGGATTGGGTTTTGACGGCCTCGATCTCCTCAAGAATGGCCGCCTGAAGTTCTTCGTTGGTGTGGGGATGTCGCGGCCGCGCAAAAATCGCAAAGAGGTTGGGGTATCTTGAGGCCGGCACACCGTTCGTCACGCTTATGCTCTGTGCCATCTGCCGCTTGATGACCAGACGGTCATAAAGACGGCTGGTTCTGCCCTTGCTTAAGATCGTCTCCAGAACATCGAATACATAATCCTCGCGGGCGGGCGGCGCGGGCTTGTGGTATCCGATGATCATGGACGGGCTTGCGTCAAACCAGACCTGGGCTTTGCGCTCCGCTCTTTGCTCCGGTTCGGCCGGAATCCGGGCGGAAGGAGCGCCGGCATCGGGAATCTTTCCGAAATACCGGCGAATCAGCTCCATTGTCTTTGAGGGGTCGATATCCCCGACAATGGCAATGACGATCCGCCGCGGCGACAGATATTTCCGATGCATCGCGTGAATCGCCGCCGGGCTCATGAACGTCACGTCTTTGAGCAATCCGATAATGGGGATTCCGTAGGGATGAGTCGTGTAGGCCCGTTCCATAAAGGCTTCATAGAGTCTGCCGTCGGGGCTGGCCTCCAGGCGCTGCCTTCTTTCCTCCAGAATGACGTCCCGCTCCGTGTAAAACTGACGGAAGACGGGATGCAGAAGGCGGTCGGATTCAATGCGCGCCCAGAGTTCGATCTTGTTGGCGGGAAGGTTGATGTAATAGGTGGTCATGTCCTGACCCGTCGCCGCATTCATGCCGGATGCGCCGTTTTCCGTGTAGAGGCGGTCAATTTCGTTGGGGATGTAATACCGGAGGTGCTCGTCCTGCAGCTTTTTCATTCGCGCATCCAGCCGCCGGATCTTCCGGGCATTGGCCGATCCCTGCCGTCCGCGCTCGCGGTCCAGTTCCCGGCCGATTTTTTCCATGCTCGAAAGCAGCTTTTTTTCCGCCGTGTAATTTTTCGCGCCGATGGTCGTCGTTCCCTTGAACATCATGTGCTCCAGGAAATGGGCCGCGCCGCTCTGCCCCGGGGCTTCATCGACGGCGCCCACCCGGTAGCGGATGTACAGGGAAACGGTCGGGCTGAATTTGCGCTCCATCATCAGGACGGTCAGGCCGTTTTGCAGTTTGGCCTTCACGATTTTTTGCTCCAGGTCCACCGCCCGCGCAGGGAGCGCATGGCACGTGAGCAACAGCAGCCCGAGGGCAATCCAGATTTTATTCTTTGTCCGCATGGTCCTCCTCAGGGGCCGGATTTCCCGGAAAAAAACGGAAAACCGCGTAGAGAATGCCGGCGATGCAAAACAAAATGATGAAAGAGGCCGCAAACAGCGTCATTACGAATTCCAGGGGATTGGCCAGCTGAAAAGAGCTCGTGAGGAGAAGGACGCCGAACACCAGAAAAAATCCGGACAGCAAAAATACGACGATATTCTTAATTCGAACCAGAAGTTCCATCGAGCAAACCTGTTTCCCGGGGCAGCGCTTTGACGCGCTCTTTCATCCTGCGGTAAGCCTCATAACTGAAATCATTATTGCGGCAGCACAACAGCGTGTTGTTATGATATAGAGGTTCCCGCTGAATGTCAAACACGGAAGCGGCGACGGCCTGCGGCCACATTCCGGTTCCGGGAATCGGCGAGTACTCGGCCAGCACGGGCCTTGCGCCGCACCGGACGACGAAGTCAATGCTTTCGGACACCTCCCTTGCTTTCTGACCCGGCAGGCCGCACAAAAGGTAAACGCCGATGTCCTGTGTTTTGTAGCCTGCCTCTTTCAAATGCGCGACCGCCCGGCGCAACTCATCGTTTCGCACCTTTCCGCCCGTTTTCTCCTGCGCCTCGAAATTGGCCGTTTCAAAACCGAAACGAATCGTTTTGAAGCCGGATTCAAAGAGCAGACGGCTGAGCGGCGCGTCGATTTCCCGGACATGCAGGCCGTTCGGGCAGTGAAACCGGCACGACAGACCGCGTCTTTTCACGTCGTGAAGGAGCGGAACGATCATGTGTTCGGGGTTCACCAGAAGCGCGTCGTCGTAGAAACTGAAATCCCGAACGCCGAAATTCTTTTGCCAGTATTCGATTTCATCCGCGACTTTTCCGGAGTCGCGCCGCAGATACTGCTTGTAAAATAAAGGGGAGGAACAGTAGCTGCAGCGGTAAGGGCATCCCAGAGAGGTGATGAGAGGAACCTGGTCGATGTGGTCCGCGAGGTCAAAGGCGGGATAGGGCAGGGCGTCCAGATCGTTTTCGTCCGGCTCAAAGAAAATGTCCTCGCCGAAAACGCTCAAAAGCAGCTCCAGAATCTTTTTTTCACCCCGTCCGCGGATCACGTAATCCGCGCCGGATTCAGCCAGGGCATGCTCATAACAGAGAGAGGCGTATTTGCCGCCCAGAACCACCGGAACCCCCGGCAGGATTTCCCGGATCATTTTCACGGCGTCAAAAACGCCCGGGTACCAGTAGGTCATCATGGAAGTAACCATGACCACGTCCGTATCCGGAAAACGTCCGAGTTCCGAGCGAAAGACGTCCGGATCCATTCCGTAGCGGCAATAGCTCCTGGGAAACGCTTGAAGGGCGGACGGCTTTTCAATGACCTGCCGGAAGAAGCGGCCGTGCCCGTAGGCGTGGCGTCTGGGCGCCTTGCCGGTTTTATTCAGCATGGATGGCGAATAGGGATTCAGACAATCGATATAGGAAACCCGATGGCGGTTGGCCCGCAGCAGACCTCCCAGGGCTAAAAGACCCAGAGGTTTCATCCAGAAATCGTACGCCGCGAAATCATAAATCCAGGGATTGATCAACAGAA